>DATHKK010000266.1:0-5962 GCA_035489355.1 Candidatus Limnocylindria bacterium | reverse complement strand
CGGATCAAGTTTCCGTGCGGCCCGAGATCAACGGCAAGATTGCCGAACTGCCAGTGGACATCGGTGACCCCGTGAAGAGAGGCCAGCTTCTGTGCCGCCTGGACGACACCGATCTGCAAAGCGAAAAGGAAACGCAGCTCAGCCAGATCGAGGGCGCCAAGCTTCAGATTCAGGCGGCGTCGCTGCAGGTCGAAAAAACTCAGCGCGAGTTCAATCGCAACAAAGATCTCTTGGAAGCCCGCCTCGTGGCGCAGGAGCTTTTCGACAATGCGCGCACCGATCATGACGTTGCCAAAAATTCTCTCGCGCTGGCGAAGAACGCATTGGAGCGCGCCGAGCGAGCGTTGAAGCAAGTGATGGACAGGCTGGCCAAGACGCGAATCGAAGCCCCGTTCGACTGCACCGTGCTGACGCGGCCAGTGTCCCTTGGCCAAACCGTTTCCGGCTCGGCGGGTTTTAATTCCGGCACCGAGATCATGAGCATCGCAAACCTGAACGACATGATCATCACGGCGCACATCAACCAGGCCGACGTGACGCGCATGAAGAACGGGCAAGCCGTCGAGGTGCAAGTGGAGTCAGTGCCCGGATTGAGAATGATGGGCGCGGTCGAGCGCATCGCTCCACAGGCCATCATTAAGAACGGCATCAAAGGTTTTTCCGCGCGCATCGCAATTCAGAATCTCGATCCACGCATTCGTCCGGGCATGACTTCGATTCTCAGCATCCCGGTGGCCTCCGTGGAGAACGCGCTTTCGATTCCGCTCTCGGCGGTGTTCATGGAACAGGGCGAACGTTTCGTTTACGTGAAAGATGGAGGAAAGTTCGAGCGCCGCACCGTGCAGATCGGTATCAGCGATTATTCGTTCGCCGAAGTGCAACGCGGGTTGGAGAACGGAGATCTTGTGGCCATGGAGCTTCCGCCCGACGTGAAACCGAACAAGCCCGAGAAGCGGGCCAAGCCGACCAAGGTCACGACGACGAATGGTGCTCCTAGCACGAGCGCGGTGCGGCCTTCCACAGCGGCGAAACCGAGCGACAAAAGAGCTGTGCTGTAGTTCGTATGGCGCTCGTCGAACTCCGCAACGTCAGCAAAATTTATCATCTCGGCGGCGAAGAAATCCGCGCGCTCGATGACGTCTCGCTGGACATCGACGGCGGCGAATTCATTTCCATCATCGGCCCCTCCGGCAGCGGCAAATCCACGTTGATGCACATTCTCGGCTGCCTCGATTCGCCGACGAAGGGAACGATTCAGCTCGATGGCAAAATGATTCACTCCTTATCTGGGGCGGAACTGGCGCGCGCGCGGAACCAGAAGATCGGCTTCGTGTTTCAGTTCTTCAACTTGCTGCCGAAGCTGAACGTTTTGCAGAACGTGGAGCTGCCCATGATTTACAGCGGCCTCAACGCGCGCGATCGGCGTGAGCGGGCCGTGAACGCGCTCAAGCTCGTGGACCTGGAGAACCGCAGCAAACATCGCCCGAGCCAGCTTTCCGGCGGACAGCAGCAACGCGTCGCCATCGCGCGCGCTCTCGTCAACGAACCCAAAATTGTTTTCGCCGATGAACCCACCGGAAACCTCGACTCGCACACGGGCGAAGCGATCCTGACTTTGTTCCGCAAGCTGAGCGAGCAGGGAAGGACCATCGCGCTGGTCACCCACGATCCGGAGATCGCCGCCGTCACGCCGCGCCGCATCGAGATTCGCGACGGCAAGATCGCGAAGCAGGTGGACGCGACGCTGGCGGGTTTGGACCGCCTGGAACGTGCCGCCGACGTCTCGTCGGGAATCGGCGTGTCGTAAGAGCAGAAGTTCCTCCGCAGATGAACCTCTTCAATTCGATCACGATTGGGTTCAAAGAGATCTGGGCGCACAAATTCCGTTCACTGCTCACTGTTTTGGGCATCATCCTGGGCGTCGCGAGCCTCGTCGCTATGTCCGCGCTCGTGAAGGGAATGGAAAACGGTTTGCGCGCCGCCCTCATCGAGATTGGCGGCGTCGAGAAGGTGCGTATCGAGGATCAGGACATTCCGCAAACGCAGATGCATCTCGCCGATCAGGCCGTGGGCAACACCATCAAAGATGTGTACGCACTCCAGCAAAGCGCGCCCCTCCTGAAAACCATTAGTCCTGAAATGCGTTTGCGAAACGCCGTCATCACGCGGGACGGTAAGATGTTTCAATCGTGGAATTTTGTCGGCACGTGGGCCAATGCGCTCGATATGAATCAGCACGTGGTCGAGCACGGACGCATGTTCAACGACATCGACGAGGAGAACGCCGCCAGTGTCTGCGTGGTCGGCACATCGTTGCGCGATGAACTGTTTGGCTCGCCGGAAAAAGCTGGGCGCGAGATCAATCCGGTCGGCGAAGTGGTCAGTATCAATGGCGTTCCGTTCACCATCATCGGGATGTTCAAACACTACGAGAGCGACATGGACCGCAAGCTGCGCGAGTTGGAGAAAGACAAACCGCAGGAGCAAACCGGGCCGACGCGCAGCCGAGGCTGGGGCAGTCGCGGCAGCGGCATGGGCGGTTTCGTTTACCGGATGAAGAACATGACGGTTTACATCCCGCTGCAAACGATGTGGGTGAAGTTCCGTTCCGCAAGTGGCACGAACAACACGCCAGACCCACGTCTCTCCAGTCTTTGGATCAAGGTCAATGACGTGGACCAACTCGATCAAGCGCTGCAACAGTCGCGCAACGTGTTGCTGCAAACGCATCGCGGCATCGAGGACTTCGCGTTTCGAACGCAGGAGGATTGGGCGGATCAAATCAACACTTCAATCACCAACGCACGATTGAGCGGTGGCATCATCGCGGCGATCAGCTTGCTCGTCGGCGGCATTGGGATCATGAACATCATGCTGGCGAGCATCACCGAACGTGTGCGCGAGATCGGCATCCGCAAAGCAATTGGCGCGACCGATAGCAGCATGTTCATTCAGATCATCGTCGAGAGCATGGTTAACGCGCTGCTCGGCGGCGTGGCTGGACTGATCGCTTCCGCGGCGCTGATCGAGTTGCTGGTGATTCTCTCACCGACGGAGAACACGCCGATGATTACGGTCAACGCCATGGCGCTCTCATTCATTTCCAGCGCCGTGGTGGGAGTGCTCGCCGGATTGTTGCCCGCCATCAAGGCCGCGAAACTGAGCCCGATTCAGGCACTGCGGTATGATTGAGCCCTCACGTGCACGCCTGCTTCGTTGCGGCTAAACGAATCCGTTGACCTCGCGGCGTCATTGTCGGACATTCGCGCTCCGAATTTTTGAGATGGACTCGGCTCACATTAGAAATTTCAGCATCATTGCGCACATCGACCACGGGAAGACGACGCTGTCGGACCGTTTGTTGAATCGCACCGGCACGATCGCGGATCGCGATATGTCCGCGCAGCTCCTCGACTCGATGGACCTCGAACGCGAGCGCGGCATTACGATTAAGGCGCATCCAGTCACGATGCTGTACAAGGCGAAGAACGGGGAGACGTACGAGTTGAACCTGATCGACACGCCGGGGCACGTGGATTTTTCCTACGAAGTGTCGCGCAGCTTGAGCGCGTGTGAAGGAGCGCTGCTGATCATTGATGCGGCGCAAGGCGTCGAGGCGCAAACCGTCGCGAACGTGCATCTGGCTATGAAGCAGAACCTGGAAATCATTCCAGTGATCAACAAGATCGATCTGCCCCACGCCAACATCCCGCAGACGAAGCAGCAGTTGGAGGACATCCTGGCGATTCCCGCGGACACAGCGATTCTCGCGAGCGCCAAGGCTGGCATTGGCATTGATGACATTTTGGAAGCCATCGTGGCGCGTGTTCCGCCACCAAAACCAACGGGCGAGCGGTCGTTGCAGGCGCTGGCGTTTGATTCTTATTTCGACACTTACAAAGGCGTGGTGACGCACGTGCGCGTTTTTAATGGTGAGTTACGCGCCGGTCAGCGGGTGAAGTTGCTGCACTCCGGGAAAGACGTAGAGATCAAGGAAGTCGGAAGCTTCAATCCAAAGCCTTACGTACGCGAGAAGCTCGAAGTGGGCGAAACCGGTTACTTCACGGCGAATATCAAGTCGGCGCTGGAAGTGAAGATGGGCGATACAATCACGGATGCGCGCATACCGTCCGCCGTATTGCCGGGCTTCAAGGAAATTCATCCGATGGTGTTCAGCGGGATCTATCCGATCAACACGGCAGACTACGAACATCTGAAGGCGAATCTCGGGAAGCTGCAATTGAATGACTCTGCGTTTGCGTTTCAGAGCGAGAGTTCCGTGGCGCTGGGGTTCGGATTTCGCTGCGGCTTTCTAGGTTTGCTGCACCTGGAGATCGTGCAGGAGCGTCTGCGCCGCGAATATGGGATGGACATCATCGCGACGTATCCGTCGGTGGTGTATCGCGTGACGATGACGGACGGGACGGTGAAGGAGATCGACAATCCGGCGTTTCTGCCCGAAGCGAATTACATCGAGAAGATCGAAGAGCCGGTGGTGAAGGCGTTCGTCATTTCACCGAACGAATACATTGGCGACATGATGGCGTTGATCTCGGAGAAGCGCGGCATGATCGATCACACGGAGACGCTCGATACGAAGCGTGTGATGATGACGAGCGTGCTGCCGTTGAATGAAATTTTGATCGACTTCCATGACCGCATCAAAAGTATCACGCGCGGTTTTGGCTCGATGGATTACGAACTGGGCGGCTACGTGGAATCGGCGATGGTGAAGCTCGAAATGCTCGTCAATGCCGAGCCGGTGGATGCGTTTTCATGCATCGTTCATCGTGACAAGGCCGAGAGCAGGGGACGCATTCTGGCGGCGAAGTTGAAGGAAGTGATTCCCACGCAGCAGTATCAAGTCGCCATTCAAGCGGCCATTGGCGGGAAGATTATCGCACGCGAAACTGTGAGCGCCCTGCGCAAGGACGTGACGGCGAAGTGCTACGGCGGTGACATTTCGCGCAAACGAAAGTTGCTCGAGAAGCAAAAGGAAGGCAAGAAGCGCATGAAATCCTTCGGCACGGTCAACATCCCGCAAGAGGCCTTCATCGAAGTGCTCAAGGCGTAGGGCAGGGCAGGGGCACTCCCTCCTCCATACTTGCATTCATTTCGGCGAAGCGGAATTGTTCGCGCTCAATTATGCTTTTTCTCAAATGGTTTGCGTCCCGCACTGTCCGCCATGCCTGGCAGGCCGCCAACCACGTCGAAAAGATTCTGCAGCATCAACGGGATTTACTTTCTCCCGAAGCCATCGCAGCCGTCCAAGTGGACATCGACAGCGTCCGCGTGACGTGCAAAACGGGAGACAAGAAAGCCATTGCCGACGCGCTCGCCAAGCTGGAGAAATCCGCTAACAAGTGGCTCAAGCCTTACCCGAATTCCGCGCTCCGCGAAAACATCGAAGTGGCATTGGTGGCGATCGCCGTGGCGATGGGGATCAGGACGTTCTTTCTCCAACCCTTCAAGATTCCCACGGGATCGATGCAGCCGACGCTCTATGGCGTGACGCAGGAGAATCTGCGCGGACGCGAGGACGTCAAATTTCCCAACCGGATCAAGGGCTTCTTCGAGTATTGGTTCAGCGGGGTGCAGTATTTTCACGTCGTCGCGCAAACGGGCGGCACATTGTCTTACGATCCGCCGTCGAAGTTTGTGCTGTTCAATCTCAAGCAGACGTACCGCATCGACGGCGTGCCGCAGCCTTCGATTTGGTTTCCACCAGACGATCTATTCTTCCGGGCCGAAGTGCCTCCAGGCGCCCAGGTCCGCGCCGGTCAGGACATCGTGAAACTGCGCGTCATCAGCGGGGATCATTTGTTCGTGGATCGCGTGACTTACAATTTCTGCCGTCCGGCGCGCGGCCACATCGTCGTGTTCGAGACGCATGGCATCGAGGGCATCGCGGCCATTTCGCGCGAACTGGCGGATACTTATTACATCAAGCGTCTTTGCGGAC
>DATHKK010000265.1:0-2184 GCA_035489355.1 Candidatus Limnocylindria bacterium | reverse complement strand
TGTGCCGCCGGGCCAGATTATTTCGACGCCGTCCGGTCGCGTCGCTTTGCCCAGGCCGAACGTGAGCGGCAATTCGGATTGCGAGAGGTAGCCTTTCGTCGGCATGACCTGTTGCGCCAGAGTCCGCCCATCGACGTGGACCTTCACCCACGCGCCGATCGCGTCGCGGTTTGATTTTGCGCCAACCAATTTTAATCGCAGCCAATGACGCCCAAGTTGTTGATCGTTCCTGAGCAACACCGGCGGTCCGTGGATTTGCGTCAGCACCACGTCGAGGTCGCCGCCGCCGTCAATGTCCGCATAAGCCGAGCCGCGGCCCACGATGGGCTTGAACAAATCCTTTCCGCACTGCGCACTCTCGACCGCCACGAAGCTTGCTCCCTTCATCGAACTGGCGTTCCAGAATAGTTGTGCGGGCTGGCGGTAAGTCTGACTGCGCTGAAGTTTGGAAATCTCCTCCTCGATGTGGCCGTTGCACGTCAGCACGTCGAGGCGTCCGTCGAGATCGTAGTCGAAAAAGAACAAGCCGAACTTCAACAACTGCCGGCTGGCGGGGCCGATGCCTTCGGTGATCGCTTCATCGGCGAAGAGCAGCGAGTCGTTCTGCGCGACGTAGAGCGCGTTCATCTCGTTCGCGAAATTTCCAATGGCGATGCCCAGCGCGTTGTCGTTGCGAAAGCGTGCCGAGTCGATGCCCATGGCGCCGCGCGCGAGTCCGTAGGGATCAAACGCGACGCCGGACTGCGCTCCCACTTCGGCAAACGTGCCGTTGTGGCGATTGCTGAAAACGAAGTTCTGCACCTGATCGTTGGCGAGAACGAAATCAATCCACCCATCGTCGTTCAAATCGACGGGTGCGAGGCCGAGCGATTTCGCCATCGGCTGCCCGGTCGCGGAATTGGTGATCTGAATCCCGGCCTCGCGCGAAACATCACGGAAGCGCCCGCCACCTTCATTGTGATAGAGCAGGGGGAAGGAGCCTTCGAAATTCAGCGGCGGCCCATAGGCGCGGCCAATTCCACCCAGCGTGTAGTTGACGCCACGATCTATTTCGCGCGACCACTTCACGTAATTGCACACAAACAAATCGAGCCGTCCGTCGTTGTCGTAATCCACGAACGCCGCGCTCGTGCTCCAGCGCTTCGGATCGTTCGTCAGGCCCGCACGCGTCGTGACATCTTCGAATTTTCCCCCGCCGAGATTGTGAAAGAGACGGTTCTCGCCAACGCCGGTGATGAACACATCTACGTTTCCATCATTGTCGTAATCGCCCACCACCGCGCCCATGCCGAAGAAACTCACGTCGAGGCCGGAGCCGGCAGTCGCGCCCGTGAAGTGGCCGCGTCCGTCATTGCGATAGAGAGCCATCGTCGGGTTCGTGTTCGCTGCGGAGTTGGTGGCCCACGGCCAGTAAGCGGAATTGATGAAGAGCAGATCCGCCGCGCCATCGTTATCAAAATCAAAGAACGCCACACCGCCGCCCATGGTTTCGGGAAGAAGCTTTTCCCCATAAGCGCCGTTCACGTGAGCGAACTTGATTCCAGACTGCGCCGTGATGTCGGTGAATCTGGCGATTGGAATTTGCGCGGCGGCAGGGTGGCGCGCTTCGGGGTCGGTCTGGGAAGTCTTGCTGTCGGCGCGCTTTCGCTGGTCGCTCTTCCACCAAACCAAAAAGCCAAGACCCGCGGCGATGATTGCGAGCAGAAGCACCCATGACGAAGCGCGGAACGCGCGGCCAATCACCGCATCATTCTGCGCTCTTTCCGGCGTGTCGGGCATCGCCGTCAGTATCGGAAGA
This sequence comes from Candidatus Limnocylindria bacterium, assembly GCA_035489355.1. GTDB lineage: Bacteria > Verrucomicrobiota > Verrucomicrobiia > Limisphaerales > SIBH01 > JANNGC01. Next base: position 386 of record DATHKK010000265.1, on the reverse strand, counting down.
GGACGCGCACTTGTCACCGCTTTCGTTCGCTGGCTTTTGTCGGGAACGTAGCGACACCGAGTTGCTTACCTAAAATTTCATTCTGTAAATTGAGCCGGTTCTGTCGAAAATCCCGATGTGCCGAATCTCACGCAACAATTCTGGCTGCGCTCCCTGGCCGCTTTTGCGTTCTGGTCTTTGCTGGGAGTTGCGTTCGCGAGCCAGTTTTATTTTTCCAGCGCGCAGTTCGGCAATCCGGTGAGTTGGTCGCGTGCTTTGGCCTATTCGCTTGCCGATTGGTACGTCTTCGCGGCACTTTCCGTTCCCACGATCTGGCTGACGCGGCGCATTCCCATCGAACGTCCGCATCGCGCTCAAGGCGCATTGCAGCACGCCTTGGCCAGCGT
>DATHKK010000264.1:0-4008 GCA_035489355.1 Candidatus Limnocylindria bacterium | reverse complement strand
AGTCATCAACCAATTGTTTGATTTGTTTTACGAATTCGGTAATTGGGAAAGGTAGTGGTTCTTTCATATTAAAGGCGCGGCGCCATCATGGTGAGGTAACGGAGCCGCGGGAGGTTGTCGCGGAAGAGGAGCCGGTTCATGCGCGCGAGTCTGAACGTTGAACCTTGAACTTTGAACCTCAAACTTTGAACCTACGCCCGCGCAATGTCGTCACCCGAACCGCAACTCACGCCCATGATGGCGCAGTACCGCCGCATCAAAGGCGAACTGCCGAAGGACGCGTTGCTGCTCTTCCGCCTCGGCGATTTCTACGAAATGTTTTTCGAGGACGCGCAGATCGGTGCGCAGCTCCTGAACGTGTCGCTGACCAAGCGCGGCGTGATCCCGATGTGCGGCATTCCCTACCACGCCTTCAACACTTACATCGGGCGGCTGCTGCGCGCGGGGCGCAAGGTCGCCATTTGCGAGCAGCTTGAAGAGGCGAAGCCCGGTCAACTCGTGAAGCGCGAGGTGACGCAAATTCTTTCGCCCGGCACGCACTTCGACGAGCGGATGTTGCAGGCGGAGCGGAACAATTATCTCGCGGCGGTGGCGAAGAACGGCAAGGCGTTCGGCCTCGCGCTCGTGGACCTGACGACGGGCAGTTTCAAACTCACCGAGGTGGAGAACGACGCGGCGCTGCTGGCGGAATTGGATCGAGTGCATCCAGCGGAGATTGTTTTGCCGAGTGAAGATGTGGAGTTGCGAGCGCTCCTTGATCCGGCTTCCCTCTCCCCTCAACGGGGAGAGGGATTGAGGGTGAGGGGTGATGAGTCTCGCGATCCACTTCTCGCCGGAAACGTCGTGCCGGCATCACCCCTCACCCCAGCCCTCTCCCCGTTGAGGGGAGAGGGGGGCGGAGGCGGCGGTCGTGCGCCGGCCTTGCAGCCGTACGATGACTGGGTGTTCGCGCCGGAGTCGGCGGTGTTTACGGTGCGCGAGCATTTCAAAGTGGCTTCGCTGGATGGCTTCGGTTTGAAGAATCGACATGCGGCCATCGGCGCGGCGGGCGCAGTCCTGCACTATCTCACACAACATTTGCGGCGCGATCTCGCGCATCTTACGTCGTGTTCGTTTTACGAGACGTCGCAGTTCCTCAAGCTCGACACGACAACCTTGCGGCATCTGGAAATCCTGGAGCCGCTGCACAAGGACGCGCCGAGGAACGCGACGCTTTACGGCGCGTTGAACAAAACCGTCACGCCGATGGGTGCGCGATGCCTGCGCGACTGGCTGTCGCAGCCGCTGGCGAACATGGAGCAGATCACACGTCGTCAGGAAGCGGTGCAGACATTTCTGGCGAACGGCGAATCGATGGCGGCGTTCCGCGCGCAACTCGCCGAGGTGCGTGATCTGGAGCGCACGATCGGGCGATTGAGCCTCGGCTCCGGCAACGGGCGCGATTTGCACGCGCTGCGGATGGGACTGGAGCAAGTGCCGACTTTGAAGCGAGCGCTGGCGGGGATTGATTTTACTCCGTCGGATTCTTCTCTGCGCGAATTGGAGATGGAAGACACAGATGATGATACGGTGGAACGCGCCCCGACTCTGTTGCGGGAGTTATCGTCGTCCATTGTCGAGCTGCCGCATGTCGTGGAATTGATCGCGCGCGCGATCGTGGATGAGCCGCCGCTGGCGATTAAGGAGGGCGGATTGATTCGCACTGGATTTGATTCTTCGCTCGATGAACTGCATGGCGCGCAACGCGACGGCAAGGATTGGATCGCGAAGCTGCAACAGGAGGAGAGTGAGCGCACCGGCATCGCGTCGCTGAAGGTGCGGTTTAATTCCGTCTTCGGCTATTTCATCGAAGTCACGAAATCGAACCTCGAAAAAGTGCCGGGGACTTACGTGCGTAAGCAGACTATCGCGAATGGCGAGCGGTTCATCACGCCCGAGTTGAAGGCGATGGAGGGAAAAATCCTCGGCGCGGAAGAGCGCAGCGTGAAGCTGGAGTACGAATTGTTTTTGAAAGTGCGCGAGGAGGTGCTGGGGAACCTGAAGGCGATTCAGCAGACGGCGCAGTCCCTGGCGCAGCTCGACGTGCTAGCGTCATTTGCTGAGACGGCGCGACTGTTTGATTACGTTCGACCGCAAGTTGGCGATGAAGGCGTGTTGATGATTCAGGATGGGCGTCATCCGGTGCTGGAACAGCGTGTGGTCGATGAACGCTTCGTGCCGAATGATGTGGCATTGGAGCGCGGCTCTCCAGAGCCGCAGCCGCTGCGACCATGCGGGCGTGCTGCGGCTCTGGAGAGCCGCGCTCCGTTCGCGCAGATCGCGATCATCACCGGGCCGAACATGGCGGGCAAGAGCACTTACATTCGTCAGGTTGCCTTGCTCACCTTGCTCGCGCACACCGGTTCGTTTGTTCCTGCGAAACAAGCGCGCATCGATCTGGTCGATCGCATCTTCACCCGCATCGGCGCGAGCGACGATCTCGCGCGCGGGCAATCCACCTTCATGGTCGAGATGTGCGAGACGGCGAACATCTTAAACAACGCCACCGCAAAAAGCCTTGTCGTGTTGGATGAGATCGGGCGCGGCACCAGCACGTTCGATGGCTTGAGCCTGGCGTGGAGCATCGTCGAGCATCTGCACAATGCGGTCGGCGCCAAAACATTGTTCGCCACGCACTATCACGAACTGACGGAACTCGCGGGACGTTTGCCGCGACTCAAGAATTTCAACGTCGCCGTCCGCGAGTGGAACGATCAGATCGTCTTCCTGCGCAAAATCGTCGAAGGCGGCACGGACAAAAGTTACGGCATCCAAGTGGCGCGTTTGGCCGGTGTGCCCAAGCCGGTGTTGGAGCGGGCGAAGGAAATTCTGCGAAACCTCGAAGAGTCGGAACTTACGCCCGAGGGAAATGTCCGACGGCCCGCTACGCAAAGGGAGCGAGAGAAGCTCAAGCAGCTTGCGCCGACACCGCAGTTGGATTTGTTCGGGTGATTTGACGGTTTCAGAGACATCGGCGTTGACGCTTTGGGCGAGGTTTCTACACTCGCCGCCCTATGCCCGAAAAGAACGCGATGAACATCACTTCGTTCTCCCAAGAGACGCGAGTGTTTCCGCCCTCGAAAGAGTTTTCCAAAGGCGCGCACATCAAGTCGCTTGCGCAGTATCGCGAGCTTTATGCGGAGTCGATTCGTTTGCCGGAAAAATTCTGGGCCAAGCAGGCAAAGAGCGAACTCGTGTGGTTCAAGCCGTGGACTTCGGTGCTGAAATGGAAAGCGCCGAACGCAAAGTGGTTCAGCGGCGGCAAGCTTAACGTCAGTTTCAACTGCCTCGATAAGTGGCTGAACACGCCGACGGCGAACAAGGCGGCGTTGATTTGGGAAGGCGAACCAGCGAGCGATGGCAAACCGGGCGAAGAGCGCGTGCTGACTTACCGGCAACTGCACCGTGAAGTCTGCCGCTTCGCCAACGTACTGAAGCGCAACGGAATCCGTCGCGGTGATCGCATTATCATTTATCTCCCAATGGTGCCGGAGGCGGCGATCGCGATGCTGGCATGCACGCGCATTGGCGCGATGCACTCGGTGGTATTTGGAGGATTCAGCGCACAGTCGGTCGCGGATCGCATTTTTGATTGCCAGGCGAAGATGGTGATTACTTGCGATGGCGGGTTTCGTCGCGGCGCGGTGGTGCCGCTCAAGAAGAATGTCGATGACGCGCTCCTGTTGAAGGACGCGGAAGGTCGTCACCTGACGAAGACGATCGACAAAGTCATCGTGTTGCGCCGCGCGAACAACGAGGTGCATTTCACCGAAGGCCGCGACGTGTGGTGGCATCGCGAACTCGATTACGTGAATGCGGATTGTCCGGCGGAGAAAATGGATTCGGAAGCGCCGCTGTTCATTCTCTACACGAGCGGTTCGACCGGGAAACCCAAAGGCATTCTTCACACGACGGGCGGCTACTTGCTCGGTGCGAAGATGACGACGAAGTACGTCTTCGATATCCAGG
>DATHKK010000263.1:0-7485 GCA_035489355.1 Candidatus Limnocylindria bacterium | reverse complement strand
TGGAGCGAACCCGTAACATCGGCATTGCCGCCCACATCGATGCAGGTAAAACCACGATCACCGAGCGCGTCCTCTTTTACACCGGCATGATCCACAAGATGGGTGAGGTGCACGAAGGGACAACCGTGACTGACTGGATGGAGCAGGAGCGCGAGCGTGGCATCACCATCACGTCCGCCGCTGTGACCTGCTATTGGACGCAAAAGGCGACCAAGCCCGGTGAAGACAAGCTGAACAAGTCTTATCTGAATATTCCGCACCGCATCAACATCATCGATACTCCCGGCCACGTGGATTTTACGGCGGAAGTGGAGCGATCGATGCGCGTGCTCGATGGCGCTGTCGCCGTGTTCTGCGGCGTGGCGGGTGTGCAGCCGCAATCGGAAACCGTTTGGCGTCAGGCCACGAAATACAAAGTCCCGCGTATCGCGTTCGTCAACAAGATGGACCGCACAGGCGCCAATTTTGAGAACGCCCTCAACGACATGCGCAAGAAGCTTAACGCGTATGCTTTCCCGATTTTTCTGCCCATCGGCGCAGAAGATCAATTCCTCGGCGTCATCGACGTGGTGAGTCAAAAGGCCATCGTCTGGGGCCCGGGCGACGTGCCGAATGAAGGGTTGAATTACGAAGTGACTGACATTCCGGCTGAGCATAAGAAACGCGCCGAGGCTGCGCTCGCCGAACTGATCGATGCTGTCTCGAACAAGGATGACGTGATTGCCGAGATGGTGCTGGAGGAGAAGCCCATCGACACGCTCTCGCTCAAGGCCGCCATCCGCCGGCTCACCTGCCGGATTGAACTCGTGCCCGTGCTCTGCGGTTCCGCGTTCAAAAAGAAAGGCGTGCAAGTGTTGGTCGATGCCGTCATCGATTATCTGCCCAGCCCAATTGACATTCCGCAAGCCCAAGGCCACGAGCCAGGCACGGACAACAAGGTGGTCGTCGCTTCGGACGACCGCGCCCAATTCTGCTCGCTCGCGTTCAAACTTTGGACTGATCCTTACGCGGGCAAGCTCGTTTTCTTTCGCGTTTATTCCGGCCAGGTCAAGAAGGGCGATAACATTTACAATCCACGCACGCGCCGGCGCGAACGCGTCAGTCGCTTGATGATCATTCAAGGCAGCGAGCGCAAGGATGTTGAGGCAGCTTATTCCGGTGATATCGCCGCGCTCGTCGGTTTGCGCAACATCACCACCGGTGACACGCTGTGCGACGAAGATTTCGACGTGGCTCTCGAGCCACCGACGTTCCCCGAGCCGGTCATCAGCATGGCCGTCGAGCCCAAGACCAAGCAGGACCAGGAAAAAATGTCCGAAGGGTTGCAACGGCTCGCGGAAGAAGACCCGACGTTCCGCTGCTTTACTGACGAAGAGACGAGCCAACTCATCATCGCGGGCATGGGTGAGTTGCACCTGGAAATCATCATCGACCGGCTCAAGCGCGAATTCAAAGTCGATGCGAACACCGGCGCGCCGCAGATCGCTTACCGCGAAACGATTACGAAACAGGCCGATGGCGAAGGCAAATTCATCCGCCAATCTGGTGGCCGTGGTCAATACGGTCATGCGCTCGTCACCGTCCAGCCCAACGAAAAGGGCAAGGGAGTTGAGGTTGAAAACAAGATTGTCGGTGGTGCCATTCCCAAGGAATACATCCCGGCGGTCATCAACGGCATCGAGGAGGCGATCCGAAGCGGCGTCTATGCCGGCTACCAGGTCATCGACATCAAAGTGCAGGTCACGGACGGCTCGTTCCACGAAGTCGATTCCAATGAACTGGCGTTCAAGATGGCGGGCATCTTTGCGCTCAAGGACGCTTTCAAGAAAGCCGGTCCGATCCTGCTCGAGCCGATCATGAAGGTCGAAGCCACCACGCCTAGCGAATATCAGGGTGACATCGTGGGCGACATCAGCCGCCGCCGCGGAGCCATCGATAACATCGACGCAAAAGGCGGGCAGGTGGTCGTGAATGCCAATGTGCCGCTCGCGGAAATGTTCGGCTACGCTACGGCGATTCGTTCGCTTTCCAAGGGCCGCGCGAGCTACTCGATGGAACCGTTCTCGTTCGAGCAGGTGCCGAACAGCGTGCTGACAACTATTTTGGACCAGGCGGCTAAGAAGCCGGCGGCCCGAAGCTAAACCATAATCATAAAATTGTTCTTTGTATGGCTGGACAACGTATAAGAATTCGCTTGAAGGCGTACGATCATCGGGTCATTGACCAATCGGCGCACGACATTGTTGAAACCGTGAAGCGCAGCGGCGCTCGCGTGGCGGGACCGATCCCGTTGCCGACTCGCGTGGAGCGTTTCACCGTGCTGCGCTCACCGCACGCGGACAAAAAATCCCAGGAGACGTTCGAGCAGCGGACCCACAAGCGTCTGCTCGACATTCTCGATCCGACCGCCAAGACGGTGGACGAGTTGAAGAAACTGAACCTCCCCGCCGGCGTGGACATCACCATTAAAATCTGACCTTTATGCCTCTCGGACTTCTCGGAAAAAAATTGGGCCAGACGCGCGTCTATGATGCGCACGGCGTTATTCACTCGGTCACGATTGTGCATGTCGGGCCTAATCGCGTCATCCAGGTCAAGACCCAGGGTGGCAACGATGGCTACAATGCGGTGCAACTGGGCTTTGAAGAACAGAAGGAACACCGCGTCGCGAAACCGACGTTGGGCCACTTCAAAAAGTTCGGCACGCCTGCTTACAAGCGTGTGAAGGAATTCCGCAACTTCAGCAAAGAGGTGAAGAGCGGTGATACCGTCGGCGCGGACCTTTTCGCTGCCGGTGATTTCATCGACGCGATTGGTGTCACGAAGGGCCGTGGCTTCGAGGGCGTGGTGAAGCGCCACCATTTTCGCGGCGGCGACAGCACGCACGGCGCGAAGGGCTTTCATCGCCGCAACGGCGCCATCGGTCAGCGCTTGTTCCCCGGCACGGTCATGCGCGGCATGAAGATGCCCGGCCACATGGGCCAGGTGCAACGCACGACGCAGAACCTCGAAGTGATTCAATCGCGCAACGAGGACAATGTTCTTCTGATCAAGGGCGCGATTCCCGGCTCGAATGGCGATTACGTGATCATTCGCGAATCGAAGAAAATGCCGCCCGCGCTGGTGGCCAAACGCCGCGCCGCCGCCGAGGCCAAAGCCAAGGCAGCGCCCGCCAAAAAAGCCAAAGCAGCCCCCGCTCCCGCGAAGGCCGCCAAGAAATAACCAAACATGAAAATTTCAGTCAAAGACATCAAAGGTAAGCCGAGCGGCGAACTCGAGGTTCGTTTTCCGATGGTGGAAGGCGGCAAGGGCACGCAAGCCGTTCATGACGTTGTGGTCGCTTATCGAGCGGCGCAGCGCAGCGGAACGGCCTGCACGAAGAACGTCGGCGAAGTCTCCGGCAGCAACAAGAAGCCCTGGCGCCAGAAGGGCACGGGCCGCGCTCGCGCGGGTTCGAATCAGTCGCCGCTCTGGGCCGGTGGTGGTGTGGTGTTCGGTCCCAAGCCCCGTTCCTTCGCGAAGAAGGTTTCCAAGACCACGCGCCAACTCGCCTTGCGCAAAGCGGTCACCGAGCGTTTGAACGCGGGTGATATCGTGGTGGTGGACGAAATCAAACTCGAGGCGCCGAAGACCAAGGAATTCCTCAGCGTGCTCGACGCGTTGGACATCGACAAGACCGCGCTCATCGTGACGAACGGAGCGAACGACAATTTGCGCCGTGCGTCCCGCAACGTGGCGCACATCGAAGTCACGACCAGTGACCTCGTGAACACGTACCAGGTGCTCCGCAGCGACAAGCTTGTCTTCACGCGCGGCGCGTTCGAGAAACTCGAAGAACGACTCCAGAAGTAACATGAACGCTTTCGACATCATCAAAACGGTCCGCGTCACCGAAAAGGGCACGCGGCAGGGCGAGAAGCTGAACCAGTACACGGTGAAGGCCGATCCGCGCGCGAACAAGATCCAGATCCGCCAGGCGGTGCAGGAACTTTTCAAAGTGAAAGTCTTGCGCGTGAACACGCTGAACGTCCGCGGCAAAGCCCGGCGTCAGCGTACCGCGCAGGCCGGCACGACCAACGCGTGGAAGAAGGCATTGGTGACCCTGAAGGAAGGCGACCGCATCATCCTCACCTGAACCAACACGGATTTCACAAAGCGCGAAGCAGTGATGCTTCGCGCTTTTTGTTTGGGCAGTTGACCGAGACCGGAGTGCGTTCGCGGGCAGAAGTCTTTTCAGGACAGGCTCAGTCCGCCGAGGCTTGCTTGCCCGCACCGACGGAGAATGAGCTGGTCGCCGGGGCGCTCCACGATCCGCCGCGCATGACGCGCGCGGTCACCTTCATGTTCCCATCTACCGCGATTGGTCCGGTGTATTTTTGCGCCGCTTTTGATTTGGCCCCGCCTCGCGCGCGCGGGTCGGTCCCATCGAGCGTGTAATAGATTTCGCCGGCGTTGACACTGAGTTTCAGTTTCGTTCCCGCAGCCAGCGGACCCGGCTTTTCGGAGAGCTTGGGCGCCGCAGGATATTGTTTGTCGATCCACGCGATGCGGTCCTTGATCCAAATCTTCATCCAATTGATTTCGGCATCGTAAGTCGGGCCGACGTAGTAGTTCGGATGAATGCCGCGGCCCAGGACCGGCCACTTACGGAAGTTGCGTTGCTGCGATTCCTGAAGCTGCGTGCGCAACGCGTCCACGCGCCGGAGAAGTTTTTCCGGCGCAATGACGTCCCGGCGCAATTCTCCCCAGCGATCGATGCAGCGCTGCATGAACTCCGGGTCCTGTTTGAGGCGGTAAATCCAGGAGATTTCGGAGTCACGGAGGTTCTCGTAATACCATTCGCTTGTCTCGTAAGCGTCGTAGTAATCCGCGTTGCCGAAGCTCAGGTTCCAATCCCACGCCGGTCCCAGGGTGATCTTCCCGCCGCGCGCCTTGTGCACGTAGGCGCTATAACGAAACGCATCCACATTCTTCGTCAGCTCCACCAGCCAGAAGTGATCGATGAACGCGTCCACGTCGAGGTATTTGGCGTAGCCTTCCATTGGGTCGGCGAATTTCGGACCGTGCAGCGCGCGCTCGAAGTCAGCGAAGTAACGCGTCACCCATTTCTTTTGTGCCTCCGTCAACTCGTCTTCATCTGGCTCCACGTGAAAGAGGTGCAGGCCGCGCGGCGTGATAAAGCCGACGCCATCGTTGGAAGGGCGCGGCGGCGAATTGCCCCCGAAGTTGCGCCCCCCCTTCATCGCGCCGTGGTCGCGTTTCAAAATATAGCCGCCGCTGATCTCTGGCTCGGCATTGTCTTCGGGCTTTAGCTTCGCAATGTTCACGCGCTCCTTGCTGCGTTTGATTTTCTCTGCGAGCACATAGACGCCGGCGTAATCGCGATAGCTGAGTTTGCCGGACGAACGGTGAATGAACACTTCGACGAGCCGAGTGCGCGGCGCGTAGCGGCCCATCTGGTTACTCAATTCATAACCGAGCACGTCGCGGATCAAAGTCTTGTCCGAATAAGGCGCGTAGAGGACCCAGTCGGAATCTTCGGGCAGCCCAAACACCGGGGACTTCACTTTGTCGCCGTCGTCGTCGCGCGTCTTGAGGGTGAGCGACATCTTGGGAAAGCGCAGGGAGGTGAAGCCGCGGCGCTTGAGATCGATGCGGCCGTCGAAGTCCGCCTCGCCCAGCAACGATGCGCGCGCGCCGGAAGTGTCGATGAACCGAACCGACCCGCCGCCGTAATTGACGTAACTGATCGGCTGGTTGAAAGAGTCGATGACAACGAGCGGAAGGTTCGAGGAGAAGCCGAGCAGATCATCGTCGAGCATCCGGTAGGCATGAGAGATACTGATGCTTGGGGCCAAACCTTTTTCGAAACAGGCGGCGCGCACGAGTCTGGTGTCCCTGATGACGATGGGCGCGGCATACGCCGTGGAACTTTCCGTCGGGTCAGAACCGTCGAGTGTGTAGCGAATGGTGGCGTTGGCGGATTTCGCTTTCAGTTCCACCGTGACGGCATTCGTGAAAATGCCGCTGGTTTTGGAGAACACCGGAGGACCAGCGCGCGGGCCAACGGGCTTCTGCTTAGGCTCGGCCTTTTGTACCACGGCCGATTTGCGCCCCGAGGACGGCTGAAGCGGACGCGCGGTTGGCGGCGGAAAATTCTGCCGTTCGCTGTTGAGCCGAGGTTTGGGCTGCTGCGCCTGCACCGTGGTTGCGTGCGAAAAGGAGCGGGCGACGACGAATCCCAGCACGGCGACCTGGGCGGCGATCAATACGAGCACGGCCATAATCAGCCACACCGTTTTATTGGAAGTCTTTGCCATGCGATGGATTCACAGACTTAATGCGGGATCGTTTGGTTTCTTCAAGATCGAATCAGCGTCACCCGCAAACTATCGCGGCCTCGGGCAAGCTCAAGTCTATTGCGTGCTCTTCGCCGCGCGCAACCGAGCGCCAACACCGGGATGGGAGCGCGGCATTGATGCCGCTTCAACGTTCGCCAAGGAAAGGCGCGCGATATTTTGGAACCTTCTGGATGGAAAGGTGAACTGGCCTTGGCACGCTCCTCAACTGCACCGTTTTGCTTGAGAACGCCTGCTGTTCACTTGTGCCTTAACTCGCGGCGCAACATTTCCAGCGCCTGCTGCGAGGTGACGTACTTGAAAGTCTCGCGATCGAACCGGTTCTGGAATTTCTGCACGGTAATGCTCTGAGGCGTCGCCATTCCGATGAACACCGTGCCCACAGGTTTTTCAGGCGTGCCACCATCCGGCCCGGCAATTCCCGTGACGGAGATGGCGAAGTCACTGCCGGCGATGCGGCGCGCACCCTCTGCCATTTCGCGCGCAGTCGCTTCGCTCACGGCGCCGTGCGTGGCGAGCGTCGCTGGATTCACCCCAAGCCATTTTGTCTTGGCTTCGTTGGCGTAGCTCACCGCGCCGCCCCACAACACCGCGGAAGCACCGGGCACATTCGTGATTCGATTGGCGATGAAACCGCCGGTGCAGGATTCGGCGAGCGCGAGCGTTTGTTTTCGATCGGTGAGCAGGCGCACGATCACCGTTTCAAGTTGGTCATCGTCTGCGCCGTAAATGAAATCCGCCATCAGGCGACGGCTGATCGACTCGGCCTCCGCGACGTTTTGCGCCGCTCCGCAACCGCGCGCCACGAAGCGCAAATCGACTTCGCCCACGCGGGCGCAATAGCCGAGTTCCAATCCCGCATCGGTGAGATGCTTCAGATGCGGCGCGATCAACTCCTCCACGCGCGATTCGCCAAGGCCCGTCGTTTTCAAAGTGCGGCAAACAAACTCGCTCTCGCACGGGAGAGTGTCCCGTAACCACGGAACGATTTGCTCGGTGAACATGGGGCGCAGTTCACGTGGCGGACCTGGGAGCATCACCAGCCAGGTCACGGCGGCACGGAACTTTCCTGACGGGACTTGCATAATCAACCCCGGCGCGGTTCCGTGCGCATTCATCAGCACAA
>DATHKK010000262.1:0-2353 GCA_035489355.1 Candidatus Limnocylindria bacterium | reverse complement strand
TATCCGGCAGTTGATCACCGAGAGCCTGGTTCTGGCCGCCATGGGAGGCCTCGCCAGTTTGGCGGTAGCGTATTTTCTCCACGGCGCTTTGGTGCGGATGATTGTGCAGGCGGACGAGGACTTCCACATGAGTTTTGCACTGGACCCGGTCGTGCTGGTTTTCACTCTCTCAGTGACGCTAGCGGCAGCGTTGCTCTTCGGCGTTCTGCCGGCTTGCGCCGGGACCAATCTCAAGGAACAGAGCCGCGGCGCCACCGCCGGCATTCGAGCGGTGCACTGGGGCTGGCTTCTGGTGAGCCTGCAACTTGCCCTTTCGCTGCCGCTGCTGGCTGGCGCCGGGTTGCTGATACAGACTCTCTACAACCTGCAACATCTAAAACTTGGCTATCCGGCCGAGCATCTTCTGCTGGTCCAGATCAATTCGCGTGTCGCGGGTTACGATTCGGCACGCAGCGCTCTCTTGTTTCGCGAATTGCTCGATCAGATCCAACGGATTCCCGGCGTGAGAGCGGCGAGTCTTTCGGCGAATGGGATCTTTACCGGAAGCCGGTCCTCGAACTCGATCCAGGTGGAAGGTTATATTCCGAAGCAGGACAACGACCGGAGTGTCGCGACGGACATGGTGGGCCCAAGCTATTTCTCAGCACTGGGCATTCCGATCCTTATGGGACGTGAGATTCTGGAAAGCGATCGCGCCGCGACTCCCCGTGTCTGTGTGATCAACGAAGCTTTCGCAAAACACTTCTTCGCGCGGCGGAACCCGATCGGGGCGCGCATTACATTGAGTAACGAGGCGCCGCGGACGGCGTGGCAGGTGGTGGGCGTCGCTAAAAACGCGCGCACTCAGACGTTGCGAGAGGACGTCGCGCCCATGTTTTACACGCCGGTAACACAGGGCGGCGATAATGTGAAAAGAGCTAACTTTCTCATTCGTACCGCCACGACAACCACGCCAGTGCTGGCGGCCGTGCGAGAGGCGTTCCATCGTCAGAATCCTGCATTGCAGATCGCGTCCGCGCGGTCGATCGAAGAACGGATTGCGGCTTTGACGGCACAAGACCACTCGACGGCACAACTCGCCGTGGTGTTCGGATGCGTGGCGCTTACGCTCGCCGCCGCCGGTTTGTATGGCGTGCTCTCCTATGGCGTCGCGCGGCGCACCCGCGAAATCGCCATTCGCATCGCCCTGGGAGCCGAACGGAGCCGTGTCATCACGATGATCCTCGGCGAGACAATCGGACTTGTCATCGCCGGGTTGGTGACAGGCGCGGGCCTGGCCTATGCGGCTTCACGGTTGATCGGCAGCCGCCTTTACGGCGTTGCTCCCCAGGACCGCTCACGTTGTCGGTAGCGATCGGGCTGCTGCTCGCGGTCGCGTTCAGCGCGGCCTACGTGCCCGCGCGCAGAGCGTCGAAACTCGATCCAATGACGGCGCTGCGCCAAGAGTGAACGCGCGTCAACTCTTCAGCTCTACAACCACAACCTCGAATGGCTGGTCACTGAGATTGGTTTCCGTGTGCGTAATCGGCGTTCCCCAGATTGCTTCGCCGGCTTTGTGCTTCGAGGTTGTGGTTTTGCCTTCCGAATCCTTAGCGGTAAAATCCTGGTCGGTCAGAAAAACCGTCACCCGGTTGAGCGAGTGTTGGTGCACGGGAGCCGTTCCGTGCCCTTCGATCTTCGCGCGCAGCACACGCACCTGATCGTTTTCGAACTCAACCTTGTAATGTTTCGGATCAATCTTCACAGGATCGATCTTGCTCGTGATCGTCTTCCCCCCGCCGGGCGCTTTCAATTCCACCTCGACAATGTTGAAAGGATTGTCACTCAGAACTTCCGGCGAATGCATCCCGTCCGCCGGACTCCACTCGACTTGGCCTTCCTTCCAATCGAAGACCGCCGGTTTCCTGCCATCCTGATACTCAAAGCGCTGCTGCCCCGATTGCAGATAGATCATCACGCGGTTCATCTTGTGCTCGTGGAATTTTCCTTTTACGTGCGCCTTCTCGAGCGCGCGCACCACTTTGACCTGATCGTTTTCAAAAATGGGGCCAGACGGTTCGGTCGTGATGGCCCCTAGCGTGGCGCAGCAAATGAGCGTGGCGGCGTGTACCGGGATTTTCATAACTCCCGATACTATCGCAACTATCCCCAAACGGCGCTGGCTGCGGCGTCGCGGGCGAAGTCGGCGAAATCGCGAGGCTCGCGTCCTAACGCGCGCTTCACGCCATCGCTCAGATGCTCGTTCCGACCGTCAAGCACCGTCGCGATTAGCTCGGTCAGTGGATTGGCAAACTCCGCTGGCACGCCTACTGCCAACATCGCCATCGCATACTCTTCGGTCGAGATGGGCACG
>DATHKK010000261.1:0-4455 GCA_035489355.1 Candidatus Limnocylindria bacterium | reverse complement strand
ATCTCGTCCGTGAACCAGCCGGGGAAATTCGCGGTGGTCAATTTTCCCGTCGGCCAGGTTCCCCCCAATGACACGCGGCTCTCGATCTTTCGCGCGGGGACCAAAGTCGGTGAGATGAGGGTTTCCGGTCCGGCGGCGGACACTTTCACGGTGGGCGACATCACGTCGGGTGAAGCGGCCGAAGGTGACGAAGTGCGCGCGGAGTGACACTGTAAAATCTCAGTCACGCCCAAGTTCCACCGAATTTTCTCGCGCGCTTCTCGTCCACAACCCTCATGTGGAAAAGGTGGATTCTTTCCTTCGTGCTGGTGACGGCGTTTCTGGGCGCGCGCGCAGCGGAATCGAAAAAGACCGATAAGGGCGACGCCGGTGACGGCCTGTTCCGCGATCCCACGCTTCGCACGCTGCGCATCGATGTGCCCGAGGCAAACCTCGCGGCTTTGAAGCAGGGCAATCGCGACTACATCCGCGCCACGTTTTCAGAAGGTAGCATGACCCTCCACGATGTGGGCATTCGGCTGAAAGGCCACGCCAGTTTTCAGCCGGTGGACAAGAAACCCGCCTTTGCCATCAAGTTCAACGAGTTCACCTCGGGCCAGGAATATCGCGGGCTGAGCAAACTGGTGCTGAACAATTCCGCGCAGGACCCGAGCTTCGTGCGTGAGTTGCTGGCCGGCGAATTGTTTCGCGAAGCGGGCGTCCCTGCCGCGCGCGCCACGCACGTGCTCGTGGAATTGAACGGCCGCGAACTTGGCTTTTACGTGCTCGTGGAACCGATGAATAAAAGTTTTCTTAAGCGCGAGTTCGGCGTGGCGGGTGGCAATCTTTACGAAGGCGAAACGAAAGACATTGGCGAACATCTGGAGCAGGAGAACGGCGACGACACGACGCAAAAAGATTTGCAGGCGCTGGCGGCGGCGGCGCAACTGCCGGCTCGCGAGCGAATGGAAAAGCTGCGTGCGTTGCTCGACGTGGGCGAGTTCGCTTCCTTCGTCGCGATGGAAATGCTCACGGCGAGCATCGATGGCTACGCGTTCAAGAAAAACAACTACCGTGTTTATCATCACCCCAGAACGGACAAGCTGATGTTCGTGCCGCACGGGCTGGATGCTAGTTTTGGCAGCGTGGGTTTTCAACCGCCCCAGGACAGCCTGGTGGTGAAGGCGTTGTGGGAGCTGCCGGAATTTCAGCAGCAATTCAGGACGCGGTTGGCCGAACTTGCGACCAACGTGTGGCGTCCGCGCGTGCTTACAACTCGATTAAATGCCGCCACGGCGAAACTCGTGGCCGCCGCGCCGAGTCGCGCCATCGCGCAACAGATCGAGGAAGAAGCCAAGAAGCTGCGCTACCAGTTCGTCGCGCAGGAACAACTGCTCGCGACGGAGTTGAAGAGAATTAGGAAATAATCCTGCCAAACACGGTCAACGACTCACAACTTGTTTGGCGCTGAGATCGAAGCATTGCAGGTCGCGTCCGTCACGGACGTAGAGTTTGCCATCCGCGTAGGCTGGATAGCTCCAGGTCTTCCCGCACACCTGTACGCGGCTAAGCTCGGTGTATTTCTCCGGATTGGCGGCCATGAGCACGAGCTGTCCGTCGTAGGTCAGCACCAACAGATTTTTTCCCACGGCGATAATCGAAGCGTAATCCGTCTGGTCCTTGCCGATGCCAAACCCGCTCTGCGTCCATTTCAATTCCCCCGTCGCTGCGCTGACACACACGAAATCTTTGGTGCGAATCGGTCCATAAGAATAGAGATGCCTATCGACCAGCACCGGCGTGGCGAGATTGATCGTGAGCGGCTTGTTCGTCCATGCGGCACTGGCGGTGAACTCATTTCCGCTCTTGCTAATCTTCGTACGCAGCAAGCCAATGGTTTGAGAATTCACCGTCACTGTATCGCCGTCGATCACCGGCGTTGCGGCGTGACGCTTCGCCCCTGTCTTCAACGACACGCGCCAGAGCGTGGCGCCCGTTTTCAGATCGAGTCCCGTGAGCGCCTCCGCGGTGAAGGCAACCAGTTGTTTCGTGTCCGCCAGCTTCGCGACCACAAAGGACGAGTAAGCCGCTTCATCGTTGCCGGTTTTCCAAATCTCTTTGCCCTTCAACTTGTCGAAGCAAACGATGCTCGCGCCTTTCGCGCCGACCGGCACATAGACGTAGTCACCTTCGACGATGCCGTTGCCGTTATTCCCACGACGCGCGGCCGTGCCTTCCGCGGACTTGGTGCTGAACGCAATTCCATAACTTTGAAACGGAAAGCCCCAAAGCTTTTTTCCCTCCGCGAGGTTCAAGCAACGAAACTCGCCGTCCATCGATTGAACATAAACGCGGTCGCCGTCCACGAAGGGTGTGCTGCGCGGGCCGCGGCCCCATTCGTCTCCCTCCGCTTTCGCGTACGACGTTTTCCAAAGTTCCTTTCCCGTGTCGGCGACCAAACAATGGGCGACTTCCTGGCCGTCCTCGTCGTCGAGATAGATGAGCTTTCCATTCGCGACAATGGGGGAGGAGAAGCCGGGGCCAATCGCGATCTTCCACACGGGCTTCAAGTCCTTCGGCAAAGAGGAAACTGTCGTCGGGCCGGCAGCGCGGCCATCGCGTTCCGGTCCGCGCCATTGCGGCCAATCAGCGCCGTGCAACAGGGACGTGGCCAAAAGACACCCGAGAAAATGCGCCGTTGTTTTCATTTCACCATTCTCCATCCACGAGCGCGTCCGTGATGTTCCGCGCCAAATCCTCCGTCAGCAACGGCAGCGCCTGACGTTCCGCGCTCGACTGATCGGCCCCGGGCCTGACCGTCGTGCGCCCGCGGAATTCGCGGTCCACGATGTTCTTCCCGCTGACCCGATCGTACGCCGTGACGTGGGCGATCAGATTGATCCGATAATCCCGCACCGTGAGCGTATCGCGTGCTTGAAACGTTTCGCCAATCCGCTGGTAGCGAAGAATGGTGGTGGTGACGAGCACATCGCCATCGCCCCGCGTTTCGAGGCTGTAAGTGCCGTCCCGCTGGAACTGTTTGCGCAACTGCTGGTTCAGTTCCACCGCGAGGCGCGGCTCGAAGGTTTGATTGACTGGCGGATTGATTTGAATCGTCCGCGAACCCGCTTCCATGCCGTTGGTGGGGCCGAGCTTGTAGCCAGCGCAGCCGGTGAGCAGCAACAAGCCAGCACCAAACGCCAACATGAAAGGTAGGGCGCGTCGCTCCGCGCGCGCCGATGCTGCTCTTTGTAACGGAGCGTTCTGCTCCGTTCGCGGAGCGCACGGAATTCCTTCGGATAGATCAAGGGGCATAAAGATGAAAATTCATGATAAAAGCCCCGACGACATTTAGGACGCACCATCCAGTTGCGATAATAGACGATAATTTCGTAACTGAAGCGAAAGCGAGCAGGCCTGCTGTTTCGAGAAATAGGATGACCACGGAATTCGGCACCAGTGGGCGCGACAAAAGATCTTCCAGAAGAAAAAACCAGAGCAATGGGGCCGCTGCCGAACTTCTCACGGAACCCCTCAGCGCAAAACTCACAGCGAAGACGACGATCAGGCTCAATACAAAGCGCCGAAGAGACAGATGGAAAGGCGACGTCATTTGCACATTACTGATTCGTCCCCGTGCGCCGGTTCAACTCCTCGATCCTCATGCGCGCGATTTCCGCGTAGGGAGAACCCCGATCCTTGTTCAACGCGTCGTTGTAATAAATCTTGGCCGCCTCCCACTTGCCGCGCTTCTCGTAAAACTTCGCGATCTCGTAAGCGCCGCGCGCCTGCTCGGTGCGCAACATTTCGATCCGGCGATCCGTGTCGGACACGCGCTCGTCATCCGGGTGCAGTGTCTTGAAATCGCTGAAGGCCGCGATGGCCTTGGACGCCACGGTCTGGTCGTAGTCCGCAGTCCGCGCTTCCTTCAGATACGCCATGCCGGTTTTGTACATCGCGTCGCTGGCCACCGGATCGCGATCGGCGTAGCGGTCGGCCGCGCGTTCGTAGGCTCGCACGGCCTCGGGATAATCTTTCTGCTTCTCGCGCGCTTCACCGATGTTCATCTGAGCCAGCGGACCGACATCGCTGTAAGGCCCGTTCTTGACGATTTTCTCGTACATCTCGGCGGTCTTGTCCATCGAAGGCGGGACCGGGACGTAACCCCAGAGTTTGTACCATTGCCCGCCGAGGAAGCGGTTCGCGATTTCGAACTGGCGTTTCAAAATCTCGTCGTAGTTTGAGATCTTGGGATATTTCTCCAGCAACTCCTGGTAGCGCTTGAATGCGAGCTGGTCCTTGCCCTCCATCTCGTAGCAGCGCGCGACAAGGTATTGCGCTTGCGGCGCGTAATCGGAGAGCGACCAGACGCTGACGGTCCGCCGCGCGGCTTTCTGGGCGAGCTTGTAATTCCCAATGTCGAAAGCCGCCTGCGCAACTTCGAGTTGGTCCTTGGCGCGGGTCTTTTGCCAGGAG
>DATHKK010000260.1:0-6039 GCA_035489355.1 Candidatus Limnocylindria bacterium | reverse complement strand
GCCGTCGAGCAATGAAGCGAGCGCCAGCATTCCGAAACCTCCGCCAGTGCGGCGCAGAAATTCCCGGCGATTCGAGAGCGGCATGTGTATGGCGCCGGGTCCCGGACAGGTGTTCGTGAAATCAATCGACATATACAAAGGCGTTCAGGTTAAAGAGCGTGCGGCAAAGCTCATCGATTGCCGATATTTCAGAACCAGCCTCCTTGCCTCGACTGCTACACGTGGCGAGGAATTCCTGGGTCAACGCGCGTTCTTTCGCGGACGGGCCGCGGCCAATCGCCAGTCGAAATGCGCGATCAATCTGCTGCTCAGGAGACTTCGCCTCCTCCATGACGCGCGCGGCCGTCGCTTTCGTCGCCGTCATCACTTCCTCTGCGTTCAATAGCGTCAGCGATTGCGGTGCGGTCGTGCTGCGTCCGCGCTCCGCGCAACTGAGATTGCTGTCGGGCGCGTCGAAGACTTCGAGAAAAGGAAAACGCAAGTTTCGCCGCGAGAAAACGTAGAGGCTGCGACGCGCGTGGTCCGCGGCATTCGTGCTCGTCGTCCAGTTCTTCGAGGTCTTCGTGATGTCGGCAGGGATGGGAGGAAACACGCTCGGTCCACCGATCTTTGGATTCAATCGCCCGCTGATGGCCAGAAGGCTGTCGCGAATGGCTTCACCTTCGAGCCGCACGCGGTTCTGTCGCGAAAAGAATTTGTTCTCCGGATCGCGTGCCAACGCCTCGCCGGAGGGCTGGCTGGATTGCCGATAAGCCTCGGACAGAAGGATCAACTTGTGCATCTGCTTGATGCTCCAACCCTGCGCGATGAATTCACTCGCGAGCCAGTCGAGCAACTCCGGATGCGTCGGCGGCTCGGCGCGCGTGCCGAACTCACTCGGCATCGGAGCAATCCCGCGCCCGAAATGATGCTGCCAGATGCGATTTACCATCACGCGTGCCGTCAGCGGATTGTCCGGGCTGGCGATCCAGTTTGCGAGAGCCGTCCTTTTGGATGCAGCCTCGCCAGCTCGACTGCCGCGGACGATTTCTGGGAACGCAGGTTGCACTTCATCTCGTGGGTCATTGTAGTCGCCGCGCCCGAGCACAAACGTCTTCACTGGTTGTTCATCGCTCTGCAACGCCATCGCGAGCGGTAGAGGCGTGGGCTTCGGAAACTTCTTCAACTCATCGAGCAATTCCTTGCGTCGTGCTTTGTCTGCTGCCGACATTGCCTTCACTAATTCCGCGTCCGTGATCTTCAGCAGGTCCGCCGTCTCCTGGATTTGGTTTTCCATCTCGACGGTTCGCCTTTCCTTCGGCGTTTTGTGTGCGAGTTGCGCTTCTTCGGAGAGCTTCGCCAATTTTTCGTCGTGCAGCCGCCCGCGATGTGGAGCTTCGATCGCTTCGATTTGCTTCCGCTGCGCTTCCGTTCGCGTGTTGTGTTTCGCCAACCCCGCTTCATACGCCTTGCGCTGGGCCGCAGTCGGAACAGGAAACTCTCGCTGAAACTTGGCCGGCGTGAAGAACGCCTGCAGTTGATAGTAATCCTTCTGCGAGAATGGTTCTGACTTGTGATTGTGGCACCGCGCGCAGCCGAGCGTCTGGCCCAGGAACACGAGCGCTGCGGTGTCGGTCATGTCATTAAGCGTGTTGTGGCGGCGCTGGATTTGATCCGCCGAGTCCACCATGTCCGGGCCGAGCAGGTTGAAGCTTGTGGCGATGAGCGCTTCGGGTTTGTCCGGAAACAATTCGTCGCCCGCCAACTGCTCGCGAATGAATTGGTCGTAAGGTTTGTCCGCGTTGAAGGAGTTGATGACGTAATCGCGATAACGCCAGGAGTGCGGACGCACCGCGTCGTGCTCGAAGCCATCGCTCTCGGCGAAGCGTGCGAGGTCGAGCCAGTGCCGTCCCCAGCGTTCGCCGTAATGCGGAGATGCCAGGAGTCGGTCGATCAGTTTCTCGTAAGCGTCGGCGGAAGAGTCGTTCGCAAAGGCGTCAATCTCCTCCGGCGTCGGCGGCAAACCAATCAAGCCAAAGGCCACGCGGCGAATCAGTTGCTCTTTGCTTGCGCGCGGTGAAAGCGCCAGACCGTTGGTCTCCAATCGCGCTAGGATGAAACGATCAATTGAATGCGGTGTTTGTGAGTTTGGACTGCGAAGAGCGGGCGGATCGAGGCGTTTGATCGGCTGAAACGCCCAGTGGTTGCGGTCGCGCTCCGTGATGCTCCGGGCGCGCGCCAGTGGACAGAGCATCAAGGCAACACAGACCAGCGCTATGGATCGCAATGACATTTGGGTTCGACGATGCACGCTACCGGTCGTTCGACGAGCTATCAAGCGCGCCCAGTGGATAAGATTGGTCGGGGACTCGTTCCGATACGTGCGGGTTCATTCGCCAGTCAGTTCCAGTTCGAGTCGGCCGTGATGCACTGACACGTGGTGGAAACTGCCGGACAACAACTAGCCTTTACGCAATGACCACTTCAACGGGTTCGGCACATGCGTGGGAAGGGACTATTGGCTTTCGATCCTACGGCAGCCGAACGACGCGATAGTAGCGATGTGTGGCCGCGGCCGCGGTGCTGTCGGTCAGCGCAGCCGTCGAACGGCAACGGCGTGGTGTTCATCAGTAGCTCCTCCAATTTGACCACCAACGGTTCCGGCCTTTTAGTTGATAACGGAACAAGCGTCGGGATCGTGAACACGCCATTAACGAGCGCGGAACATCCGCCGCCCGCGCCTGATTGCGCGCGGAAATTTTGATCCGCGCTCAACCACGATTGGGCGCATCCATGGATCCATCCAGGTTCAGCGCATAGCTAAGAGCATTTCCTCGATACGCTGAGGAAGTGAATTGAACGAACTCGGTAGCACGTACGACTCCTGCATCACTTGGACACGTCAGAATTTTCGGTGTTACGAGTTCGTTTGATAGCCACCAGTATTCAAACCACGCATTCCCAGGTTTCACGGGAGTTCGCATGGTTCCGCCATCAGGAAACTGCAGCGTTCGCCACGAAAACTGCTCAGCATGATCGGCTGCCCACGTTTGTACGCCGTGACCGATCAGCCGCAGGTTGTTGAAGCAGACGAGGCGCTCGGAATCATTCGCGCGGTGGCAAACAAAGGCAGCGCCACGACGCCGAGGAGCGCCAGCGCGGCGAGGACAGCAGTGAGTTCGACGCGCGTGAAGGCGTATTCCCGCAGGAGACGTCGAGCTTCATAGCAGTTTGACGGGCTTTCGCATGGGTGCTGATTAGCAGGCGGATCCTAGCGGCCGCGAAATGCCGCGGCAACGCTCTTTTCTGGAACGGACCTCACGCATCGAAACCGGCGTTGCCGTCTCCGTCCGCGAAAAATTTCTCGCGGAGCGCGGCACGGTGCCGCACATTTCGCGTTCGCGGATTTCCGCGGACATGAAAGCGAAGATCATCATTACTCCGAAGAAGGCGGTCGTCGATCCGCAGGGCAAGACGGTCCAGGGCGCGCTGGAACACATGGGCTATAGGGGCATCGGCGCGGTGCATGTGGGCAAATATTTGGAAATCGAACTCACAGGTGACAAGGAGACGGCGCGCCGGCAGATCGATGACGCGTGCCATAAAATCCTGAGCAATCCGGTGATTGAAGATTATCGCTTCGAGATCGAATGAGAGCTGAAGTAGTCAGTAGGTCAGTAATCAATGAATCAGTATCCGCTGATGATGCATCGGCCACTGTCTCACGGATTACTGATTACTGTTTCACTGAACATTGATGAATTTCGCTGTCCTTCAATTTCCCGCTTCGAACTGCGACCAGGACGCGGTGCATGTGCTGCGCAATGTCCTGGGGCATTCGGCGCGGTACGTTTGGCACAAGGAGCCGTCGTTGGGCGACGCCGACGCGGTGGTCGTGCCCGGCGGTTTTAGTTACGGCGATTATTTGCGCACCGGCGCCATCGCGCGCTTCAGTCCCATCATGCAGGCGGTACAGAATTTCGCCGCGCAAGGCGGTCCGGTGCTCGGCATCTGCAATGGATTTCAAATCCTGACCGAGGCTGGGCTCTTGCCCGGCGCCTTGGTGCGAAACCGTTCGCTCCAGTTTCGTTGCGAACAGATTTTTTTGAAGACGGAGAACGATCAGACACCTTTCACGCAGACAATTCCGCCAGGGAAGCTGTTGCGAGTGCCCATTGCGCACGGTGAAGGTTGCTACTTCGCGGACGCGGACACGCTGGCGAAATTAAATGCGAATGGGCAGGTGCTCTGGCGTTATGTGGACGCGCAGGGCAACCAGAGCGAAGTCGCGAATCCAAATGGCTCGCTCGAAAACATCGCGGGTGTGTGCAACGCGGCGTGCAACGTCGCGGGTCTGATGCCGCATCCCGAACGCGCGAGCGAACGGCTGCTGGGCAGCGCGGATGGTCGGCTGATTTTCGAGAGCCTGATTCGCTGGATGGAAACGCGACGGCAATCCAAAGCGGCTTAACAGGCTGTTGAACAACGGCTGATTTTTGGCGAGGGGGGCGTTGGAGATTCTTTTGGGGTCGCGGGGCTGTGAGGGAACTCGCATCACCTTTTTGATTTTGCGTCGGTGGGAACCGGGTCCCGGACTCGCTCAAGCCGCGGCGCTTTCCAGTCTCGCCAGCCGCACCAGGTTGTAAGTGCCCGCCACGAAATAACCCCAAGCTTGTGTCCGCTCCAATCCCAGGTAGCGGCTGCGCCGCAGTCCGCCCACCGTCTTCAGATTTCTTCGACTCGTTTGCGCACACGCTGGCTGGTTTGGTAGCCGGAGCGCGTGGTGGTGCGGCCATCCAATCCGCTCACTTTCACTTTGTCTTTGCATGCCACGTGCGGACTGATACCCCGCTCCCGACAGCTCCGCACCAGTTCTTTTTGATGATAGTTCTTGTCTCCACCCAGAGTCGCCGGCGCGGGGCCTGTGTAGAGTTCCACGTGCGCATCGAGCTGGCGCAGGGCCATGATGGGTTCGGAGGCGGTGATCGGATTGTGGAGCGTGAAGTCGGCGCACAGGCCGTGGCGGTTTTCCATCAAGAGATGAGGGAACTTGGCGTCGGGCATAAGGCTTGGATTTATTTGGAGTTTGCCTTTCGCAGCTTGTCCCCGGTCTTTTTATTTACACCGCGCAACACGCTGCCTAGAGTTCCGCGCATGGCCACTGAATTTGAAGCCTCCGAGTTCGTGGATCGTGAATTCGAAGCCGCGCAAACTTCGTTTCGCGGTCCTACTGCCATGACTGCACCCCATGATGCCGGCCGCGCGCCCACGCGCGATGAAGTGGATTCCAAAGTCGGCGATCTTCAGTCGAAGCTCGCCGAGTTG
Source organism: Candidatus Limnocylindria bacterium (assembly GCA_035489355.1). Taxonomy (GTDB): domain Bacteria; phylum Verrucomicrobiota; class Verrucomicrobiia; order Limisphaerales; family SIBH01; genus JANNGC01. Next base: position 735 of record DATHKK010000260.1, on the reverse strand, counting down.
AAACGCGCGCAAACCGAACTGGAGCGCGAACGCGGCGCGCTCGAAGAAACTCGCCGCCGCCAGACTGAATTCACCACGGGCCGCGAGGAAGTGATTCACAACCTTACGCGCGGCGTGGCGTTGCTCGAGGAATCGGAATTCGCCGCACGCCGTGACGCTGAGCAAATGGCCAGGACGCTCGGTGAATTGCGCGAGGCGCTTTCCAAGGTTCAGTCCATCAACGATCAGGCGTGGACGAAGGATGATTTTCAATTGGAACTCACGCGCGCGAACACCGCCATCGAAAGCGCGCGCATGGAATGGAACGGCGCCCGTTTGAAGTGGCCGATCCTGTCGGGCGAAAAGTTCGAGCAGATGGCGGAGAAGTCCAAACCCGCGGCGACGCCTCTGGGAGAGAAAAGCTTTCTGGAACTTTGCCGTCTGGGCATCGCGCTCACCTGGCCGATTGCGCTGAGCGTCGGCGCGTTGATTATCGTGCTCCTGCTGCGGCGGTGAGTGTTGCGGTATGGGACTCTTTCAGAAGAAGCGCGATCCCATCTCCGAAAAAGCACGGGCGCTGAACGAGCAAATCAAGGCGCTGGAGTCGCAGATCAAGCAGCTCTCGGCCGAAGCGGAACATCCACAGCCCCGGTTTCGTTCCACCACCGGCCCGCGCGGTTCCACGATTCATGGGGCGTCCACCGTGCGCGAACCAACGCCGCGGGAACATTTCGAGCCGGTCGATCACACTCCTTT
>DATHKK010000259.1:0-9968 GCA_035489355.1 Candidatus Limnocylindria bacterium | reverse complement strand
AGGTAAGTAACGATCGAGCCCGCCGCCGAGCCGCGCGCCACGCACGACACGCCGATCTCGCGTCCATAACGAATGAAGTCTGCGACGATGAGGAAATAAGAGATGAAGCCAGTTTTCTCGATGACGCCGAGTTCGGTCTGGAGACGGTCGATAACGACCTTAATGGCGGCGGCGACTGCGGGATCGCTCAACGTGCCCCCGGCATCTTGCCGGGCAGCGGTGTTGTCTTGGTCAATCCCGGGACCCGGCGAGACGCCGGGGGCACGTTGATACGTCGGCAGCCGCTCTGGCTTCTCAATTCTCTCCACGATGAATTCGCTCCCTTCCGCCCGGGCGCGAATCGTGTAGCGGCGATACAGCCCCTCCGCCAAGAGCTTCCGCAAATATCCCTCGCGCGAGAAATGTTCCGGCGGCGTGAAGACGGGGTAATGCAGCTTCCCGAATTCGATTTCCAAATTGCACTTCTCCGCCACCTCTAGCGTGTTCTGCACGGCATCGGGAACTTCCGCGAACAACGCCTTCATTTCCTGCGCGGTTCGCAGAAAAAACTGTTCGGGCTGATAACGCATCCGCTTCGTGTCTTCGCGCACGGTTTGAGTGCCGATGCAAATCAGGCAATCGTGCGCCTGCCAATCGCTCTTCTCGACGTAATGCACGTCATTCGTCGCCACGCATTTTAAACCGAACTCCTTAGCCCACGGGATGAGATGTTTGTTCACCTTCGCCTGCTCGGAGATGCCGTGGTTTTGGAGTTCGAGGTAAAAATTCTCCGCGCCTAGTGTTTGCTTGAACCAATCGATGCTTTCACGCGCCTTCTTCAAATCATCCTTCGCGATGGCCTCGGGAATCTCACTCGCCAAACAGCCGGAGAGCGCGATGAGTCCGTCCTTGTGCGCAGCGAGAATTTCTTTGTCGATGCGCGGCTTGTAATAGTAGCCCTCGAGGTGCGCCGCGGTGGCCAGCTTCGTCAGGTTCTTGTAGCCCTGTTCGTCTTTGGCCAGCAGCACGAGATGATTGTAAACATCGCGCCCGCCACCGCCGGAACTCTTCTTGTCGAGCCGGCTGCCCGGCGCCACGTAAACTTCGCAACCAATGATTGGCTTGATCCCCGCCTTGCGCGCCGCCTGGTAAAAATCAATCGCGCCATAAAGCACGCCATGATCAGTCAGCGCCAGCGCCGGAAATTTCAGCGCATGCGCCTTCTCCACCAACTTGTCGAGACGGCACGCGCCGTCGAGCAGCGAATACTCGCTGTGCAGGTGGAGATGAACGAAGTCCGCATGAGACATGGGCGAAATGTCGAATGACGAATGTCGAATGTCGAGGGGGGAGTATTCACAACGAGCCGAGAGCGAATTAGGAACTCAGGAAATCAGGAGCAGGCCCTCGAATCTTTTCCTGAGTTCCTGAGTTCCAAATTCATTCCTCCACCCGCACCGACGTCCCCACCGTCACCAGTTGTAGTAAATATTCCGCGTTCCAATTCGCCAGACGAAAACAGCCATGCGACTCCGTGCGACCCACGTCTTCCGGCTTCGGCGTGCCGTGAATGCCGTAGCCCGGGCGATCGAGTCCAATCCACACCGCGCCCACGGGATTGTTCGGTCCCGGCGGCAAAACCAGTTTGCGTCCCAGCTCGCGCGCTTCGGTGGATTCGGGAAACACTTCTGGATCGAACGTGTAATTCGGGTTTGGCGCCACGACGGCAACGCGCAGTTCACCCACAGGCCGTTTCTCCATGCGCTGCGCGATACTGCACGGAAAGTGCGCGATCAAACGATTCGCAGAATCGAAAGCCTGGAGAATGCGGTCACCCAATCGAATTTGCAGAAAGGCGGCCTTCGAAGCGGGCGGCTCGCGCTGCACCGTCGGCACGAGAACCTCCGCGCCGACCGCGACATTGCTCCAATTGATCCCCGCGTTCAAACGGCGCAGCAAATTGGGATGCGCATGATTTTTCTCCGCGATCAATTCAACCAACGATTCGAAGTCGAGTCGGGGTTGTTCCGATTTTCCGAGCCAGGTATGCGCGAGCGGCAGCAACCGCTTCACATCTTCTTCCCCGACGCGATAGTTCGTCACCGCTGAGCCAATCGCAGGTAATTTGCCAGACGTCGGCGGATCGAGTTCGCCGGTTTGCGACAGGCTCTCTCGCAATTGAAACGCACGCAGCGCCGCCCGCGTTTGGCTCCCGAGCACGCCGTCGATCGAGCCGGAAGAAATGCCGATTCGGTCGAGCGCGATTTGCGCATCCAACACCGCGCCCGTCTTCGTCGCCGTGGCTTCGAGGGCAGGCGCATTCGATTGGCGCACGAGAGTCAGCGCAGTTGGAGGAAGGCGGCTGTTCGTTGCTGCCGCAGGAACATTGCTCGCCGCCGAAGAAATTTTCGTCTGCTCGCTCTTAGAAAAATAACCCCGTTTCCACGTCAGCCACGCGACGCCGCCCAGTAAGAAGATCAGGACAAGACAGATCGCGCCGACCCGAGACGGTTTGGCTTCACCTCGTTTGCGCACGCGATACTTTGTGTAAACCCGCACGCGTGCAGCGTAGGGAATGGCGCAGCGTTCGAGAAGTCCGGAGACCGCCGATCGCAACCCCGGACTCGGCTCGACCGTGCGCTCAGACTTTTCCCGGAAGCCAAAATCAGCTTCCACCTCAAGCGAAAGGATACGTCCGTGACGGCGTTCTCACGTAATCTCGTTCGCAGCACAGGAGGATATGAAGCGATACAGCGGTTTTCGATTTTTGGAGGTATGGAGTCACACGCTCGCAGTCGCCGCGATGGTGATAGTTCCGTTCGTTTGCGGCGCGGCAGATTCTTTCCAACCCAACATCAATGGCTTCGTGAGTACGGTGGCCGTTCAGCCGGATGGGAAGATTTTGTTCGGCGGCAATTTCTCATCGGTGTATGGCGTTGCGCGAAGTTATCTCGCCCGCCTCAACAGCGATGGCTCTCTCGATCCAACATTTTCCTACACGAACGCTCCGGCGGCCTTCGTCAATCGCATCCTCATTTCCGGTCCGGGGATTTATGTGGGCGCGGGCGACGGTCTGCGGCGTTATGACTTCAACGGCGGACTGGATTGGAATTATCCAATGTCCGTGGCGACCTTCGGCGTGGACACGCAGGAGCGCGTGATTCTTGGTGGCCAGTTCACACGGATCGAAAACGAGTTCCACCGCAACATCGCGCGACTCACGGCGGCAGGCGCGCTCGACGCGACGTTCGCGCCTGCCATCGGCTGCTGCGCGAGTGAAGGTGTGTTTGCTCTCGCGACCGTGGGGGATTCAATGCTGGTCGGCGGCAAATTCCAATCTGTAAACGCGACGAACGTCGTCAGCCACTTCGCCAAAATTAATTCGGATGGCTCCATCGATTCGACGTTCAATGCTGCTGCCGATCCGTTGGTCCTCGCGCTGGCACTCACGGCCGATGGGAAAATTTTTCGACTCAGCGAATCCACACTTGCGCGACAGCTGGCCAATGGTTCGAGCGATCCCTCGTTCGCTCCCGTAATCGTGGACGGCACGTCAGTCGAACGCTTTCTCGCGCTTGCCGTGCAGAGCGATGGCAAAGTAGTCGTGGGCGGCGCGCCCGCCTTCACGGCGCGATTCAACGCGGACGGAACCGCGGACACTTCGTTCACCGTGCAGACCGACGGCGCGGTCCAAGCCGTGGCCATTGAATCGAACGGCGACATTCTCCTCGCGGGTTCCTTCACGCAGGTCAACGGCGAGGCGCGCGCTGGCCTGGCCCGCATCTCGAATGCGGCGGCATCCACGCCGGAACTGACCTTGGCGCGATGTGTGAGTGGCGCCATGGTGCTTTCGTGGCCGCAATCCTCGACAAATTTTTCTCTTCAATTCTGTGACCTCGGCGGCAATGCCTGGTTGCCAGTCGCCGCTGGTTCGGTCCTGGCGAATGGGCGCATTTGGATCACGAACTCCGCGGACGGAGTCGGAAAATTCTTTCGTCTTACACGTCAGCCGTAATTCACTTCGAAGACAAACCGGATTGCCATCACTGGCTTTGTTCCCGTCAAATCGCCGCGATGAACATCGTCGTGCTGGATGGCTACACGTTGAACCCGGGCGATCTGAATTGGGACGCGCTGAAGCAACTGGGTCCTTGTACGATTCATGATCGCACGCCGCCAGAACTCGTTCTTGAACGCGCAAGCGACGCCGAAGTTCTGCTCACCAACAAAACGGTGCTCACTCGTGAAACTATTTTGAGTCTCTCGAAGTTGAAATACATCGGCGTGCTCGCAACCGGCTACAATATCGTGGATGTTGCTGCGGCCAAAGAGCGCGGCATTCCAGTCACCAATGGCCCCGACTACGGCACGCCTTCGGTCGCGCAATTCACCATCGCGCTGCTGCTGGAACTCACGCAGCATGTGGGTCATCACGCACAGACGATGCGCGAGGGGCGCTGGGTGCGCAGCGCGGATTTTTGTTACTGGGATTTTCCGCTCGTCGAACTGCACGGCCTGGCCTTCGGCGTGATTGGCTTCGGCAAGATTGGCCGCGCAGTCGCGAAATTGGCGGACGCCTTCGGGATGAAGGTCCTGGTTCGCAATCGCTCGCGGCCCGCGGAATTGCCGGCGCATTTCGAACTACTGAGTCTCGACGATCTGCTTTCGCGCAGCGATGTCGTGTCGCTGCACTGTCCGCTCACTCGCGAGAACAAACAGTTCATCAACGCGGAACGGCTCGCGCGAATGAAACCCAGCGCGTTCCTGCTGAACACCAGTCGCGGTCCGTTGCTCGATGAGCCAGCGGTCGCCGAAGCATTGAATACGAATCGAATCGCAGGCGCGGGGCTGGATGTGCTTTCCGTCGAGCCGCCCAAAGCGGAGAACCTTTTGTTGACGGCGAAGAACTGCATTATCACGCCGCACATCGCCTGGGCCACGCGCGCGGCGCGATCCCGGTTGATGAACATCGCGGTGGAAAACATTCGTGCGTTCGTCTCAGGCAGCGCGCGAAACGTCGTGAACGCGTGAGTTCGGTGCCTTGACCAGCGACCGCTGAATCCTAGAGTAGCGGCATGATCACTATTCGTCGCCTCACGGTTTTTTCATGCGTGTTGCTTTTGGTGGCGGCCGCGCTCGCGGTTGATCCAACGCGAGTTCAACTCGTGCGCACGCCCAACGGTGGCATCCAGCCGCAAACGCTCGTGGACGCGAAGGGTTCAACCCATCTGGTTTATTTCAAAGGCGAAGCCAAGGGCGGCGACGTCTTCTATGTGCGGCGTTCTCCAGGCGCGGCGGAGTTTTCCAAACCTCTTCAGGTGAACACGATTGCAGGCTCGGCGATTGCCGTCGGAACCATCCGTGGCGCTCAGCTCGCCCTTGGGAAGAATGGCCGCGTCCACGTCGCGTGGAACGGCAACAAGGCAGTCGCGGAGAGCAAACATCCCGGCGCGCCCATGTGGTACACGCGTCTGAACGACGCCGACACGGCGTTCGAAGCACAACGCGACTTGATCCACTCCACCGGCGCACTGGACGGCGGCGGCTCTCTCGCGGCGGATGCGGAAGGCAATGTTTACGTGATGTGGCACGGCGCGCCGCCGAATGACACGCGTGGCGAAGAGGGACGCGGCTTGTTCCTCGCGCGCTCCACGGATGATGGGAAAACATTCGCCGCGGAGGTTCGCGTGGACCCGCGCGATACCGGCGCTTGCGCGTGCTGCGGCGTGCGCGCTTTCGCCGACGGCGCTGGCAATGTATTCGCGCTTTATCGCGCGGCCAGTGGGAAGGTGAATCGCGATGAGACGTTGCTCGTGTCTCGCAATCGCGGCCAAAGCTTCGAGATCATTAACGAGCATCGCTGGAAGTTGGCGACGTGCCCCATGAGCAGCGCCGCGATCACGGAAAGCAAAGCCGGAACGATCGCTGCGTGGGAAACCGCCGAGCAGGTTTACTTCGTCACCGTCGATCCAAAGACGCGGCAAGTGACCCGGCCGACTGCGCCGCCCGGATTCAGCAAGCGCAAACATCCCGTCACGGCGGCGAACAAGAATGGTGATGTGTTGCTCGCCTGGACGGAAGGCATCGGCTGGCAAAAGGGCGGTTCGGTCGCATGGCAGGTCTTCGATGGGAGCGGCAACGCGACGGCTGAAAAAGGCCGGGCGCAAGGCGTGCCGGTCTGGGGACTCGTCGCCGCCGTCGTGCAACCCGACGGCACGTTCGTAATATATTATTGAGCGCTGCTGGCCCGGAAGCTTGGAAGACGCCATTGCTTCCCAGGGTGGGCTGCCTCCACCGCGACGCTTTTTCTGAGAACCAAAAACAGTGTCAACGGCCTGTCGCCCAAATCATGCGCGACGCGCCCCACCTTCTACGATTTGGGCAACACGCCCTCAAGATGCGCCCACATCACAACCGGGGAACTTCGTTCTTCCCCTTTCGCGGAACGATTCCTAAAGTCCGCCCCTTTAATTTGAACTGAATTGACCTATGGCCGCCGATACAACCGTTGCACAACAAGTCGAAGCACCGCCGCTCAAACCCCTTGCTCTAAAAACCAAGCTGGCGCCCACGCCGGGTCGTCCGCCGAAGTATTCTCTCACCATCAAGAACGCGAAAGGTGAAGACGTGGTCGTCGCTGATCCGCGCGCAACTCGGGCGCTGGTCGCATTGATGGACGTGCATGCGGTAAATGGCGGCGCGGCGTGCCACTGGGGCGGCCCGGCGGCTTACGCGGAAATGATGGCGGCGATTCACGCAATCATGTTTTCGACGAAGGACCGTGAGTGGCACGAGGCTTACAATTTCGTCAATGACGCCGGCCACGCCGAGAATGGCATCTATGCGCTGCGTTCGCTCTACGGGTTCGACAACATGACGTTCGAAGACCTGAAAGGTTTTCGCGGCATCAAGAGCAAACTCACGGGCCACGGCGAAGCGCACTTGAATCCCGAAGGCGTGTTGCTCAGCAACGGCCCGCTCGGCTCGGCGCTTCCGCAGTCGCAAGGTCTCGCCATCGCGGACAAAGTGGCGAAGCGCGATCGCGTCACCATCTGCGTCGTGAGCGACGGCGCGTCAATGGAAGGCGAAGCGAAGGAGGCGTTCGCGGCCATTCCCGGCCTCGCGTCGAAGGATCGCGTGAACCCATTCGTGATGCTGATCTCGGACAACGACACGAAGCTCTCGGGACGCATCACGAAAGATTCGTTCTCGATGCAACGCACGTTTCAGTCGATGGGCTGTCTGGGCTGGAATGTGATCTCCGTGCCGAATGGGCACGACCTGCAGGCGGTTTATCTCTCGATTGAAAAAGGCATCGAGCAGGCGCGAAAGAATCCGAACTTCCCCGTCCTGTTGTGGGTGAAGACGATCAAGGGCTACGGCGTGAAGGCCACGATGGAGAATCCCGCGGGCGGACACGGATTCCCGTTGAGCAACGGAGAGAAGATCATCGATTTCGTAAACGAGATTTACGGCGGGCAGACTCCGGAAGAATTCGCGAACTGGGCCAAAGCGTTGCGCGCGGATTGGGAGAAGAAGGAAGCCGAGAAGAAAGCGAAAGCTGCCACCGCTCCCGCTCCGGCTCCGTCCGTGAAGAAGGACAAGATTCAAGCCGGCCTGGCCAAAGCGGCCATTCGAGCGGCAGTGGACGGCTTGCCGGTCTTTTCAATTTCCTCCGACGTGCAAGGCTCGACCGGCATCAGCGCGTTCCAAAAAACTTTTCCCGAGCGCTACATTGAAGTCGGCATCGCGGAAGCGAACATGGTGAGCACGGGCGCGGGCCTTTCGAAGGCGGGCTTCATTCCAATCGTGGACACATTCGGGCAATTTGGCGTCACGAAAGGCAACCTGCCGCTGACCATGGCCGCGCTTTCACAAGCCCCGGTCATCGCGATGTTCTCGCACGTTGGTTTTCAAGACGCGGCGGACGGCGCATCGCACGAGGCCACGACCTATCTCGCGGCGACGAGCGCGATTCCACACACTGTAGTAATCGCGCCGAGCTGCGCGGATGAAGCCGAGGCGTTGATGTATGAAGCGATCAAACGCCAGGCCGCCGATCGATTGGCTGGCGAGGACGGAGACAGCTACATCTTCTTCGTGGGCCGCGAGAATTATCCACTGTATTGGGTCGAGAACGCGAAATATCCGTGGGGCAAGGCGCAGGTCCTGCAACAAGGCAGCGACGTGGTGCTCATCGGGTGCGGGCCGCTGCTCGATAAAGCGATCAACGCCAGCAAGAAACTCGCCGAGCTTGGAGTCAAAGCGACCGTCATCAACAATCCGTTCATCAATCACGTTGACGTCGAGACGATTGGCGCGGCGGTGAAAGCAGCCAACGGCTGCGTCGTGACCATCGAAGATCACCAGATCATTAACGGCATGGGCGCGCAACTTTCCCATGCGCTGTCGCAGGCGGGCATCGCGCATCGCATCAAGACGCTCGGCATCCCCGGCGAGTTTGGCCGCTCCGCTTATGTGGCCGAGCACTTGTATCAGCACTACGGCTTGACTACGGAGAAGATGGTCGAGGCCGCGCAGGAGTTGTTGAAGTAACGATTCTTTGAGCGCAAACGAACGGCGCCCACGCGGGCGCCGTTCTCATTTAGTGCCCAGTTGATCCTGTCGATAATCCTCGGGTGCATTGGTTTTCGTTAGGAATTCTGTGGTTGGTAATGCTGGCATGGCTGGCTGGCGCAACGCCGGTGTCCGCCGCCACGGCCGACGATCCCTGCCCCGTTTGCGGGAAAAAGTTCGGGAGCGGCGCCACCGTCTTCGGATTCACCAAGCGCGGGCGCGAAGAAAAAATCTTCACCTGCGGCGATTGCGCCAAACTGGAAACCACCTGCTACATCTGCGGCGTGCCGGTGAAGGACAAGATGATGCAACTGGCCGACGGACGGTTGCTCTGCAACGACGACACGAGCCAAGCGGTCCTGACGCAGGACGACGCGGAAAAACTTTTCGATGATGTGAAGCGCGACATCCAATCTCTGCTGAGCGCGCACGGCACGCTGCCGCATCGCAACATTCATCTCACATTGGAAGCCAAGGCGCGCCTGGACAAAAGTGGCGCGAACCTGATTTCCGCGCACGACGATCGGCTGCTGATGGGACTGACGCGCACCACCTCGGTCGAAGCGGGCAAATACGATCACACCATTTCGCTCCTCTACGGGCTGACGCACGAACGCATGATGGTGGTGGCCGCGCACGAATACGCCCACGCCTGGTTGCACGAAAATGTGCGGCGGCGCATGAACCAAGACGCGGTGGAAGGATTTTGCGATTGGATTGCCTACAAAATGATCACACAGAAAAACTCGCCTTATGAAACCAAGGTGCTGCTCGATAGCGACTACAGCCAGGGACAGTTACAGGCGTTCATCGCGGCGGAGAACGAGCACAGTTTTTATCGTGTCATCCAGTGGACCAAGCTGGGCATCGATCCGGAAATCGATCCGGAACATCTAGAACGCATCGTGGAATTGCGCACACCGAGTGTTGCGCCGAGGGAACCGTTCGTGGCGCTTCCTGCGGTGCCGAGAGTCGGACCGACCAATCTGGTCTTGAAAGGATTGTCCGGTTCCAAAACGCGCCGCTTCGCGCTCATCAACGACGGCACCTTTGCATTAAACGAGCAAGGCAAGGTGCGCGTGGGCGAAAGCAATGTCGTCGTTCGATGCCTCGAGATTCACGACAACGCGGTCAAGGTGCGCGTCGCGGATGAAAGTGAAATCCGCACGCTGGTTCTCCAGGCGGAAAATAATTGCAGCCGCACAATCGCCTCCGCACCGCTCCTGCATTGATTACTGTTTCACTGGCTCCTGCGCCGCTGATTAACTTCCGCCGTTGAACGACACCATCATACGTTGGATTCAGAGCTTCGGCCTTTGGGCGCCGTGGATCTGCGTCGCTCTCTTTCTCGTCGGCTCGCTCATCATGGTGTGGCGGCTCGAAGCGATGAGCGCCGCCGGCATGGAGGGAAC
>DATHKK010000258.1:0-2564 GCA_035489355.1 Candidatus Limnocylindria bacterium | reverse complement strand
CCTCACCGGGACCACGTTAAGCGTTCCCGCCATGATGGGCGCCATCATGTGTCTTGGCGTCGCCACCGCCAATTCCGTTCTCGTCGTCACGTTCGCGCGGCAGCACCTCCAGGAAGGAATGCTGCCACTGAAGGCAGCCTGGGAAGCGGGCACCGGGCGTTTGCGGCCGGTGCTCATGACGGCGCTGGCGATGATAATCGGAATGGTGCCGATGGCGCTGGGGGTAGGCGAAGGCGGCGAGCAGAACGCGCCCTTGGGCCGCGCTGTGATCGGCGGCCTGGTGATGGCGACGTTCGCCACGCTGTTTTTCGTGCCGGTGGTTTTCAGCGTTTTGCATCGCACGGTGCCCGCCACTCAAGATCGCGAATCGAGCCAGCACTCGCCGCCGCAAGGTATCACGCCGGTCCCAGCCAACGCATAACGGTGACTTTATGAACACAGTTGAACTTCAACAACACAGCCCGATGGAATCACCGGAGAACGCCGGAACGATGAGGCAACCGGCGGCGAAATCTGCTGCCAAACGCAGAGTCATTGCCGCGATCGTCATCGCGTTGATTATTGCCGGCGGTCTCGTGCTCGGCTTCGTTCCGCGTTGGCGTCAACGTGGTGTGGCTCAGGCGGACACCAGCCAACTGGCGATCCCAACTGTTTCAGTCGTCTCGCTTACCCCAGGACACGCTGGGGACGCGCTTATGTTGCCCGCGGAGATCCGGCCGTGGCGGGAAGCCGCCATCTATGCTCGCGCCAACGGCTATCTCAAAGACTGGGTCGCCGATATCGGAGCGCATGTTGAGGCCGGCCAATTACTCGCTGAGATCGAGACGCCGGATTTGAACCAACAACTCGAGCAGGCCAAAGCTCAACTCGTGCTTGCTCAGGCCAACCTGCACCTCGCCGAGATCACCGACAAGCGATGGCAGGAGTTGTTGAAAACCGCCTCGGTGTCCGAGCAGGAAGCAGCCGAGAAGGCGGCTGCGCGTGAAACCGCGGCCGCCAGCGTCGAGGCTGACCGCGCCAATATGCGACGCTTGCAAGAGCTGGTGGGATTCCAGCGCGTCGTCACCCCGTTCGCCGGGACAATTACCATCCGAGCTGTGGACATTGGTGATCTCATCGTTGCGGGCAGCGGCGGTAGAGAATTATTCCACATAGCCCAGAGTGAAAAACTTCGTGTTTATGCGCGCGTGCCGGAGCGCTACGCGCTGGGCATCGCCGCCGGTCAGGTGGCAACTGTGACCACTCCGGCAAATCCTGGCCGGGCATTCGCCGCAAAAGTCATCACGACTTCGGAGGCGATTTCAACAACTTCGCGGACGTTGCTGACGCAACTTGAGGTGGACAACTCGCAGCATCAAATCCTGCCCTACAGCTATGGCGAGGTCGCTCTGAAGGAAAACAATTCCACTCCACGGCTGACTCTGCCTTCCAACACGCTGCTCTTTCGCGCGCAAGGTTTGCAAGTTGGCGTTGTTCGCCCGGACGACACAGTGGAATTGCGATCGGTTCAAGTCGGTCGTGACCTCGGACAAAGCATTGAACTCATCAGCGGTGTGACTGCGGCCGACCGCGTCATTGTGAATCCAACGGACTCCCTCGTTGATGGCGCTAAGGTGCGTATCCAAGCCGCTCCCATCGCCGTGGCGGGAAAATGATTTTATGAATCCGAGCGGCATTTATTTCAGACCACAGTTCGGTCGCGACGAATCCCAAAGGGATTCCGACCCAAAGCCCAAGGTTGCGAGGAACGAGCTACCTTGGGAAACGCGGGCCGAGGCAGACAACCCCAACGGGGTTGCGGCTCGGCGGCGGAAACACGACACAACCCCGTTGGGGTTGAAAACGATTCGGCACGAGACCCAGGGTAGCTCGTTCCTCGCAACCCTGGGCTGGAAGACACAATCCCTTTGGGATTGGAGAACCGGCAGCTTTTCGCGCATTCTGCCCAGGTTCTCCTTCTTCTGGAATTTCCGAAAGGCATTCAGGCTCGGCCTCCCGCTCGCCGCGCTGATGCTTCTCACCGGATGCTTTGTTGGCCCGGATTACAAACGTCCTGCGGCGACGACTATGCCGACCGCATTCGCTGGCGCGACCAACGGCTGGAAGGTCGCTCAGCCGCAGGCACAATTTCCAAAAGGTAACTGGTGGGAAATCTTTGGCGACGCGGAACTCAACGAACTCGAAGCCCAATCCTCCGCCGCGAATCAGCAACTCAAAGCGGCCGTTCAGCGGTTCGCGGAGGCGCGGGCCACGATGGATGCCACGCGCGCGGGACTGTTTCCATTTCTCTCACTTTCAGGTTCGTACACGCGCCAGCAGAGCTCTGCCAATGCCCCATTGACGACGACCGGCAAGGCCGCCGGCCAGTCGAGCACTTACAATACTTTTACGGTGCCCCTCGATCTCAGCTACGAAGTTGATCTTTGGGGCCGCGTGCGCCGCAGCGTTGAGTCCGCCCGAGCACAAGCGCAGGCCAGCGCCGATGACCTGGAAGCGATCAAGCTCGCGATTCAGGCCGAAGTAGCCGTCGATTATTTTACCTTGCGAGCGTTGGACTCTCAGTC
>DATHKK010000257.1:0-2362 GCA_035489355.1 Candidatus Limnocylindria bacterium | reverse complement strand
GGCGATGCGTTGCTCGATTTGTTTCTCCGGCCAACCGCGCGCGCGCAATCGCTCATGCTGCGTCAATGCGGAACAAGCAGTGCAGATGATGGCATCGAAGTGTGATTGAGCTGCTGTTTCGAACAGGAGCGGGATCACCACCACGCCGGCGTTGCGACCTTCACGGCGCCAGATTTCCGTCTGACCGAGCCAGCGATCCCGGATGATGGGATGCAGAATGGATTCAAGTTCCTTCCGTTTTTCGGGCGACGAGAAAACGATTTGAGCGAGCGCGGCTCGGCGCAGCTTTCCCTCATCATCAATCAGTTCGCGGCCAAAGGTGGCGGCGATTTCGGTCAGCGCGGGCTGCCCAGGCTCGACTACCTCACGCGCGATTATATCCGTATCGACGACAGGAATTCCGCGCAGGGAGAGCAAGCTGGCCGAGGTGGATTTGCCCATTCCGATGCCGCCTGTGAGTCCAATCAACTTCATGACGCGCGATGGTGATTGAACGCGCGACTGACGCAAGCGAAGGGAATTCGCATCACTTCGAAAAAAGAGCGCCGGTGGAATGTCCGCCGGCGCTCAACGACTTTTGTTTCACGGAACGGTTTCGCTCGATCAAGGAACGTGACGCAAACGGTAGAATTTCACGCCGTCGTTCATCGGCACCGTGACGGTGCTGACGCCATTGCTCACAACCGGCGTGGTTGAAATGGCGCTCCACTCACCGATCGAAACGGCCGATTCCAGCACCATGTCCGAAGAACCACCGCGCCAACTGAGAACGACTTCCATGTTTTTCCGCGCCACGGACAACGACGGCAAGGGGTTCGCCGCCCCGCCCACGGTCGTGTTCACGGACACCTGATTGTTCAGCGGGTTCACATCCGCGTTCGCGGTGCCCACGCTGGCGTCGAACGTCAGCACGCTGCTCGCGTTGGGCGCCTGCATCGTCACGGTCAGCACCGCGATGCCATTGGGCGGCAGGTCGCCGAGGTTGCCGAACAACTGGTTGCCGCTTTGAGAGAAACCTCCGGGTCCAGCCACGCCGAGGAACGTCGCATCGGTCGGCAGCACATTCGTCAGCAGGACAGAAGCGGCCGCGCCCGGCCCGTGGTTCATAACGGTCACGGTGTAATTCACGATGCCATTCGGGCTGGCAGGATCGGGCGAGTCGCTGACCGTGACCGACAAATCGGCGCTGGAAACCACCGGCTCCGTGGAAGAGATGTTCAAGCTCCAGCCGCCCGCGATGCTTCCACCGTCCGAAATGCTGTCGTCGAAAACGTAGAGGGACCACACGCCGTTTGGATTCATCCCGTTCAACGTGGCCAGCGAGGTGTTGTTCCAAGGCGTTCCGGCCGGGAATGGCGGGATGTTGTCCGCCGCCGGAATGTAGTTGGCCGCGTGGTAGGAGCCATTTGTGATCACCGTTTGATCCGGCAGATCGAAGGCCGCGGTATCATCGAATGTGATCGTCGTGTTGTTTAACCCGTTGTTGCCCCCGGCGTCGGACATGAGGATGACCTTGGTGCCATTGGGCGCCACGAGCAGAATGTCGAGATCGTCGGGATAAGTATGACTCACGCCATGGAGTGTGACCGTCACCTTCGCCACGCTGCCCGCCACGCCGGAAATCGTCAGGGCCGAGGGGTACGGATTCGCCTGGCCGCTGACGGGAATCGTGATGGGCTGGGTGTTCGCGAAAGGAGCGTCCTGCCGGCCGAGCACGAAGTTGAAGATCGCGTTCCCGATGAAGACGCCGCTGTTCGTGATGGCCAGGGTGACGTTGATGAAGGAGCCGTTCACACCGGAGGCCGTGAAGGTGAAGGGCCGCGAAACCGCGTTGCCGCTGGCGATCAACGTGCCGTAGTCCTGTGTTTGCGGGCTGCCAGTCACGCCAGGGGAATTGACCAGCGCCGCGGTCACACTGGCGTCCACCGCGCTGGCGTTGCGGAGGGCGAGCAGCAGCGTGACGGTTTCATTGGGATCGATGAGGCCGTTCGCCGGCGAAATGCTCTCCGAGATCAGCGAAGAGCCGGCGGGGATGATGAGCCGCGCGCCCGCTTCGTCGTCGAGGATTGTCACCAGGGCGGTGGGCGAGACGATGACTGTTCCCGGCGAAGCTTCGGAGAGCGTCACCGTGAACGATTCGTCTGGCTCGAAAATCGAGTCGTTGGCGATGGGAACGAGAACCGTCTTGGCCGTCTCGCTTTCCGCGAAGTTCAAAAGCCGATCTGTCGTGGTGTAATCAAACCCGGCCAGCGCGCTGCCGTTCGAGGTCTTCACGCGCACGGAGGCGGGGCCGCTGCTGCCATTGGTGCGAATGACCGTAACGACGGCGCTGCCGCCAAATTCCGGCACCGTGAAGTTGTTC
>DATHKK010000256.1:0-5286 GCA_035489355.1 Candidatus Limnocylindria bacterium | reverse complement strand
AAGCAGGCGCTGGATGCCTACAACATTTTCGCGGGCGCCAGCGCTCCGGCGCTGCCGGTGGGCGCCACGTTTCCGAGCACTTACCTCGGCCAGCGGTTGCAGATGATTGCCAAAGCGATTCAGGGACGCGCGTCGATCGGGGCGGTGCGACAAACGTTCTTCATTCAGTGGGGCGGCTGGGACCATCACAGCGACGTGCTGACGAATCAGGCGGCCATGTTGCCGCAGGTCAGCGCGGCCATCAACGCGTTCTACAACGCACTCGTGGCTTTGGGTGTGCAAAACAACGTCACACTCTTCACCACGTCGGACTTCGGCCGGACGCTGACGAGCAACAGCCGCGGCTCGGACCATGCGTGGGGAGGAAACCAACTCGTCGTCGGCGGCGCGGTAGCGGGCCGAAAGATTTATGGATCGTATCCTTCGCTGGCCATCAACCCTGATAGCGGTTCGGAAGTGAACCCGCTCGACACGGGCCGAGGACGCTTCATTCCCACGACAAGCTGTGATCAATTCTTCGCCGAACTCGCACTCTGGCTGGGCGTGAACAAGAGTGACCTTCGGCTGATCTTCCCGAACATTGGGAATTTCTACAGCCCGAACAGTGCCGCGCCGCCGATGGGTTTCTTAATTTAGAGCGGTTGCCAGAAATCATTTCCGTTTCACGCAGTCGGACGCGGCCGTTCCGCTCACCCCCAACCCTCTCCCTTCGGGTGAGGGGAAAACAACTTGGCTCACCGCTGTGCGCGCAGGCGTTCTAGAGCGGTGAGGAACTTGGCTTGAGTGGTTTCCCATGAATTGGCCCGCTTGAACTCCGCTAGATCGAGCCGCTCCAGATAATTCTCCCCCGCGCGCATCTTCTTGATCTCGTCCTCAGCGGCGGATTGAAACGCCGCCAGATCGAAGGGCGGCACGTAGCGCACGTATTCGCCGAACACGGGGCGGTAGTTCGGAATATCGTACGCGACGACGGGCGTGCTCGCGATGATCGATTCGCCGATGACACGCGGTGAACCTTCGTGGCGGCTCGGCATCAGAAAGAGACGGCTCGATTTGAAGAGGCCAATCTTTTCCGCTTCGGAAACGAAGCCGGAGAACGTCACGTGCTTCGAGAGGGCGCGCTTTTCCAGTTCAGGCGCGAGCCCTTCTTTGACGTTGCCGATGAACACGGCGCGAAAGTTTTCCACACGCGCAGCGAGGAATTGCAGCGTGGCGAGCAAGTCATCGATGCCCTTCTGCCGATGCACCCGTCCGATCCATACGACATCAAAGTCTCTCGCGGGCGCGGGGACCGAGTCGTTCAAAGCCACTTCAAGTCCGTAGGAGACGGAAGTCATCTCATCCTCGCGTACGCCCAGTTTGCGCAGGCGCGGCTGCATCGCGGGATGAAGATGGAAGATGTGTTTAGGCGAACAGCGACAGAAGCGCCGCAACGAGTATTCCTGGCTGGCCCAATAGTGCAGCGAGGAGGCACGCACCGCATCCACGTCGGGCCGAGAGCGCATGATGATTTCTCCGAGGCGAGGAGCTTCCATGTGCAGCACCATCATTTTGCGCCGGGCGGCGCTGCGCACAGCGGGCAGCACGTCGAACCAATAATCCGAAACGGCATAGACGATGTCGTCTTCGCCGATCATGTCGAGCGCGGCCATCGTGCGGCGGTAACGTCCATAGAAATCGCGAAACAACTTCACCTGTCCGCCAAGCGCGCCGGTGTTGGCCTTCGGCATGATGCCGCTGTCGGTGAGCGTAACGGTGCCGGGCACGTTGTGTTTTCGAATGACCTGTTGCAGCGCGTGGCCGCCGAAGAAATTCAACTCGTAGCCGTACTTCGCGGCGCCTTCGGCCAGCTTGAGGAAATGAATGTCGCCGCCCGCGATGCCGGTGGAGAAAACGCCGTTGGTGAGAAAGTGGAGGCGCATGGGCTAAATGGCGAATGACGAATGACGAATGACGAAGTAATGAGCGGCGACCGTCTCCTTATCAAACTCGGCGCGTGGTTTTTGATTCTGGATTTCCTTCGTCATTTGGAATTCGTCATTCGTCATTCGCGGAGCGCAGCGTCTGGTCCACCTGCAAGTCGTGAATGTTCCTCTCCGTTCCGCGCGCGCGTTGCGTCTGCCAGCCCCACAAGGTGCCAAGCAGCGAAGCGGGACACGCCAGCGGATGCCACAGCCATCGCCAGTCCCGATCACGCGCGAGGCCAAGCAACGTGTGATAAGCCGGGCCGAGGAATGTTCCGCAATACAGCGCCGCGGCCCACGCCGGCACCGCGGACTGGTGTTTCATCCACGACACTCGTGTCTCCGCGCGGACGTTGAAGTAGTGCACCACGGCACGCCGCCGTTTCTTCACGAAGCCCCACAACGTTTGCACGTAATAGTGGTGAACGCCCCGTCCGCGGATGCGCAGCCATTCGCGCTTACCGCTTTGCATCAAGTGCAGCGCTACGTGCGTATCCTGAAATTGTTCCTTGGCGCGCGTGGACTCCACATCCGCTCGACGAAACACAAAACCGTTCGCGCCCAGCGGATACGCAAACGAATCGCCGGCGACGGTCCAGCGTTCGACGTTGCTCGAACGCGTGATGAGTTTCGGGTTCACGCTCATCATCCAGGACATCGGATCGCTGATGTGCAGCAACGCTGTAACGTAGGCGCAGAACGAACTCATTTTGGGCGAGGGCAAATAGTAGCTCTCGACGCCGAGCGCCTGCGGATTCACGGCCAGCGCGCGCACGGCAAGTTCGATGTAATCGGGATGTGTGATCTCGTTGTCTGAATCCACGAACACGATGTATTCGCCCGTCGCATGTTGCAGCGCGAGTCGTTTGCCTTGCTCCATGTCGCGCCCGCGATCATCGACGACGACGGCACCGTACTTCGCGGCGATCTCGCGCGTGGCGTCCTTCGACATGGCATCCGCCAGAATGATTTCATAGCGGTCGCGCGGATAAGTTTGCTTCGCTATGGACGCGAGACAGTTTTCCAGCAACGCCGCCGCATTGAGCGTCGGCATGATGAAACTGACTTTGGGCCACGGGTCGGACATCGCGCTGGAATTTGCGAGTGCAGTGCGGATGCAGCAAGGAAAAGTCGTTTCGTTCCGCTTCTCAATTCCAGTGGACGCTTTCGGACAAACACGGTTCGATGCCGCCATGAAATCCACTTTGCGTCTGGTGCTTCTCGGCGTTGTCTGCGCACTTACTCTCTCGATGGCCCATGCCGCGGAGTTGCCGGTGATTGCGCTTTGGCCGGACAAAGTTCCTGGCGACACGAACAGTATTGGCGATGAGAAGGACATGACGAAGCCGAGCGATGGACTTATTGCCGGCAAGCCGCTCATTCGTCTCGGCAATGTGTCCACGCCGACGATTACTTTGTATCGCGCGCCGCAGGAGAAGAACACGGGCGCGGCAGTCGTCGTATTTCCGGGCGGCGGCTATCACATCCTCGCGCTAGACCTGGAAGGAACCGAAGGGTGCGAGTGGCTGAATTCGATCGGTGTGAACGCCGTGCTGCTGAAATATCGCGTGCCGAAACGCGCGGGGCAGGAGAAACACGCCGTAGCCTTGCAGGATGCGCAGCGCGCCGTCGGTCTGGTGCGTTGGCGCGCGACAGAGTTTGCGATCAATCCGGAGCGCATCGGCGTGCTTGGCTTTTCCGCCGGCGGACACCTTGCCGCTGCGCTATCCACGAGCGCGGAACAGCGCACCTACCCGGCAGTCGATGATGCGGACAAAGTGAGTTGCCGCCCGGATTTCTCCGTTCTCGTTTATGCCGCGTATCTCACGTTGAAGGATCAAGGCGACAAGATTAATCCCGAGACCGCCGTGAGCAGCAATACGCCGCCGACGTTCCTCGCCATGACGCAGGATGATCCGGTGCGCGTGGAGACGGCGTTATTTTATTCGGCGGCGCTGAAACAAGTGGGAGTGCCGTTCGAACTGCACGTCTATCCAAAAGGCGGACACGGCTACGGCTTGAGGCGGACCGACAATCCGGTGACGGCGTGGCCTGACCGTGTGGCTGATTGGATGGAGAGCAGGGGATTGCTTAAGAAGTAGCAGGTTGCATTAACTGTATGGGCAACATCGATGTCAGAAGATTACCGGTCGTTTCTCTTGGTGCCGAGCATTTGGCCATTGGCTATCTCATGCGTCGGAATATTCTGGCTTACAAGGCTCCTCCGCACAATGAAGGCTACGATCTCATTTGTATTCATCCCAATCCACGCCGTGTCACCAAACAGATTCGCGTGCAGGTGAAAAGTCGCTACCAGACAGATTGCGACCGTGCGTTTCCAGTCAAAGACAAAAGCTTCGACGCATTTGATTACGTTGTCGTTGTCTTTCTCAACATTGGCTACTTCTACCGTCGCAAACCTGTGCTTGATGGATTCAGAGAGCCAGAGTTCTACACGTTGCCAACCGAGTGGATTCGAAAGCACCACAAGATTATGGAGTCAGGCTGGCAGAAAGTTCATACGAGAGGCGAGGTGCTAGACGAGTTCAAAAACGAGAAGGGAGTCGAGTTGATTGCAAAGGAGTTGGGGATTGATTACCCGAGTTAGAGAGACGTTGGTTCAGGCAGACGTTCCGCCATGAGTTTGGCTGTGAGCGCAATCGGACAGCGCAGTCAAGAGGGGCGCGTCATCACGTTAGTCTAACGCCACCACCGTTTTGTTCGCGTGCGACTCCAACGCCGCGGCAAACAGTTCATGGCTCTTCACCGCTTCATCCGGCGTCACGCAACCGAAGCGCGTGCTGAGCGCACCGGCGCGTTCCGCCGCATAAGCCGCCCACATCTGGAGAAAGCAATCCGGGAAACCGGCTTCGAAAATTCCGCCGGTGATCGTCGGGAACGCCATCTGATGGCCAAGCTCCGTGCGTTCCCAGATTTGTTCCTTGCCGCGCTTGAACGTCCACACCGTCTTCGGCTCTTGCGTGCTGTAGCGCACGCCGCCGTCCGTGCCGAGGATTTCGATCCACCACGTGTTCGTCGCTCCGGGCGCCAGGCGTTTCATTTCCAGGCGCATCGGGATGTCCTGCTGGCCGCCGATGTCCACGTCGCAATGCAGCATGGCGTTGTCCCACGTGTCGCACGCGGCCATGCCGCCTTTGCCGTCGGGACGTTCAGGATAAATTTTTTGAAGCTGGGCAAACACGCGTTTGGGGAACCATCCCAGCCGGAACGGCACGTGTACCACGTGCATGCCCAGATCCCCCATCACACCAATCTCGCCGCAGAACTTGTTCTGCCGCTTCCAGTTGATTGGCTTCATCGG
>DATHKK010000255.1:0-2955 GCA_035489355.1 Candidatus Limnocylindria bacterium | reverse complement strand
ACAGCAATAGATCGGAAACAGCATCGTAGGAATTGGCGGGATCGATCACGCGACCGCCGGTAATCAGAAGCGAACTCATCGACGCGGCAGCTTACTGGCGACTCCGAACACCGCAAATCGAAAATAGCTTTTGAATCGCCGTCGCACGCCTGTTTGAATCATACGACATGCAAATTCGCTCCGCGCAAATCAAGCGCGTTACGAGAGAAACTCAGATCGCGCTCAAGCTGGTTATCGATGGCGAAGGCAAGTCATCGATCAAAACCGGCGTGCCGTTCTTCGATCACATGCTGACGCTGTTCGCGAAGCACGCCGTCATGGATCTGAATCTTCGCTGCAAAGGCGACCTCGAAGTCGATGCGCATCACACCGTGGAGGACTGCGGCATCGCGCTTGGCCAGGCGTTCGCGCAAGCGCTCGGCGACAAAAAAGGAATTCGCCGCTACGGCACCGGGTTCGACCCGCGCAATCCGCTGACGGGCGAAGCTTTCGTGCCGATGGATGAATGCCTTGCGCGTTGCGTCGTCGATTTCAGCGGCCGGCCGCACCTCGTTTGGCGCGGTCTGGATAAATTTGGTTTCAAAAACGTGAGTCGCGCGGAAAAAAACCAGGACATGTCGAGTGCGTTCCGGTTCGGATTGGCGCGCGAGTTTTTTCAGGGGTTCGCCAATGAAGCCCGATGTAATTTGCATCTGGAGTTGCTTTACGGCGAAGAGCCGCACCATGTTAGCGAGGCGTTGTTCAAGGCCTTTGCCAAAGCAGTCGATTTTGCGTGTCAACGGGACCCGCGCATTACGGGTAAATTGCCAAGCACAAAGGGTCTTTTGTGAGTTTTGAATAGCGCAGTACGGACTCCCGTCAGAACCGATGGCGTCGAAGAAAGATTACCCAAGCATGGACGACGTTGCGCTGTTTCGAGCGGCGCAAAGAGGGAACATGCAGGCTTTCGAAGAACTGGTGGCGCGCCATCGCGACAAGATTTACGCGCGTGCCTTCAGCATGATTCGAAATGAAGAAGACGCCACTGATCTTTCACAGGAAGCATGGGTGAAGTCGTGGCAGCGGCTGAAGCAATTTCAGGGCGATTCCAGTTTTTTGACATGGATGACCCGAATTGTCATTAATCTTTGCCTCGACAAGTTGCGCAAACAGAAGCGCGAGCGCGCTGAGTCGATCGAGAATCTCGAGGAAGAGTCGGGCGGTGTGGAGCGGCAGATGCCGATGGTGATCAACAACCCGACGGAGAGGTTGGAGCGCTCGGAGTTGCGGCAGCGGATCGACAAAGCTCTGGCGCTGTTGTCGTATGAGCATCGGACGGTGCTCATTCTGCACGAGTTCGAAGATTTGGAGTACAAAGAAATTGCGAAGAGAATGCAGTGTTCCATCGGAACGGTGATGTCGCGGTTGTTTTACGCGCGTCGCAAAATGGCAGTGCTGATGGCAAGTTATAAACGCGAGGAAATGAAATGAACATGGAAGTTGGAATTAAATTGCAGGCGTATCTCGATGGTGAACTCACCGAGCGCGAAACGCAGCAGGTCGCATCACTCATGGAGAACGATGCCGACGCCCGCGCCTTGTTTGGTGAATTGCAGCAGACCAGCACAGTCCTACGCGCCAACGAGCCTGAGTTTCGGCTGCCGGAGTCGCGCGAATTTTATTGGGGCAAGATCGAAAGCGAGATCGAGCGGCTCGACACCGCGCCTGTCCCGTCGGCCAGTCCCGGCTGGATTCTCTTTTTACGCAGACACCTCGCCGCTGTGACCGGCACTTCCGCGGTCGCCGCGCTGATGTTATTCATGGCTCTCCAGATGAATCTGGTTTCGCCCGCGCTGTTCGAAGAAATTGACAATCCACTCGACGACACGCCGTCGTTCTCGTTCCGTTCTGAGTCGCAACAAATGACCTTGGTGTGGATTTCCAATCCTTTCGTGGACGCGGAGGAAAGCACCGACGGCATGCCCGACGAGATCCAGTAAGCGATGATTGCTCTCCATTTCATACGCCGAGTTATTCGGCCCGGACTTTTCGCCGTTCTGTTTTGCGCCTTGTTCGCCGGCGCCGCCAATGCCGCGGACCGCAAGATGGAGGCCCGCCTGATTTGGGGCACGAATGAAGACAAGTCACCGGACCCGAATCATAAGCCTTTGGACGGCGAACTGGCCAAGAAGCTGCGCGACATGCCGTTGAAGTGGAAAAACTTCTTCGAGGTGAACCGCCAGGTCTTCACGATCAACACGAATGCTTACACCACGGTGGTGATGAGCAAACAATGTTCGGTCGAGGTGAAGAACAAGGGCGCGAACAATGTGACGGTGAAACTTTACGGTCACGGCAAACAGGTCAATCGCGTGGACAAGCCCTTGCCCAAAGGTGAAATCCTGACCCTCGGTGGCGATGCAAAAGACAATAACGCATGGTTCATCACCGTGTGCCCGGTCAATGGAGATTCCAAATCGCTGGAGCAAAAGAAGGATTCGTCTCCCGCGTTGGCAAAGCCAGCGGCGAAGTGATTGTCAGAAGGTTCGCAAAAGATGCCTCACGAAAATCGTGGGGCATTTTGTTTATACGTAGTCGATCAAGGCGCAATGAAACACCGAGTATTGGCTTTAGCGTGGGCCTTGGCGGGAGCTGTTGCATGGGCGGCGGAAAATGCCGCAGCGGACAAACGCGGCACCGCACCAACAACCTTTCCCTCCGAAGGAATTGCGTCGCATTACGTGGGCGATGTCGGCATTGAACGCGACCCGCGCGTGGTCTTCGTTGAAGACTTCGAGCAATCGTTGGACGAAACCTGGAAGCGTTGGGAGACAGTCGGAGATCGTCCCGGCATGTCTCTTTCCGAAGACGTTCCACGCGGCAGTGCCGGCAAACACTCCCTGATCATGGAGCGCCAGACCGGCCCAGGCGCGCAGCTTTATCGTCGGCTCAAGAACAAGGGAGGTGGCTGGGGCT
>DATHKK010000254.1:0-6392 GCA_035489355.1 Candidatus Limnocylindria bacterium | reverse complement strand
CCTTCGCCAGCGCATCGGCCACGCCCTGATAGAGAAGCGTCTGTTGCTGGGCGACGATGATCTGCTGATCGCGCACGGAACGCACGGCCAGCCACGCCAGCACGAGGCTTGGCGCGAACACGGCCAGCACGAAAACAAGCGCGACTTTCTTCATCCGATGGCTGCCGGGAAATTAACCACGAAGGCACCAAGGCACGAAGCGGAACTTTGTGCCTTCGTGCCCTGGTCGCTAATTTAAAACGTCGCGTGCTCAAGAGCGTTCGCGCCGGAAAGTGTGGCGGTTTTCTTGGGCGCAGACGGCGCGGGTTGTTTCTCCACCACGTCAGCCGCTTTGCCGACGACCGTCTTGCTCGCTTCATGCACCAGTTCCCACGCGGCGTTGGAAAATTCCTTCGGTGGAGTCTTGCCCAGCATCTTGCGCGCGGCGGGATCAAGGAAACGGCCCAACCCAAGCTGACGGACTTCGCTCACCGCCTGCTGCTTCACGTCGTCATCACCCTGATGGTAGAGCGTGACTTGCTTGCTCAACTCCCGCTCCATCGAAGGGGTAATCAGTTCCGCGCGGCCCACCATTACGCGCACGACGTTGCTCGGGCGCGGAGAAATTTCCAGAGGCAACGTGCTGTCCGTCCACGCCGGCGAGAGCAGGTAGAGAACGCGCGTGCCTTCCTCCGCAAACCACTGATCCTTCCACGTGTTCACCATCGCTTTGGCTTCCTTCGCGTAGAGACCTTGCCTGGCGAGCGCGGCCTCCATTTCGCGCATGACGTTCTGACGCACATCGCTCAGCGGCGCGAAGGGTTTTGCTTCGAGCTTTACGGCGTGCCCGTCCTTCGGCGTCACACGGTCGATGAATTGATAGCGCGCCATCCCATTGCGGATGCTGAGCACGAAGAGGTCGGTGACCGTTTCCGTCTTCGTCGAGAGCAGCAGATCGTCCTCGTTCGCCTGGAGCGTCAACGTGAGCGGCCCCTTAAGGAAACCAACGCCGCGATAAAACAAATCGCGCTCGTACTCGACGCCGCTGCGCGCATACGGCGCAGCCACGCGGAGGAAGTTCGCATCCGTTTCCCGCGCCGCGTAGTAATGGTTCTCGCTCTTTTCCACTTTGTCGCGAATCAACTGGTCAGCGGAAATTTCCTTGGTGGCGCGAGGCAGGATCTTTACTCCCGTCCATTCGATGAACGAACGGTTCGCCTCTTTCGCCTCCGCTTTGTTGGTCGTGAGGTAAGGTCCGAAACGCGTCGCCTGCGGATACCATTCCGTGATGCGTCCCTGCGGAAACTGCACGCGCACGTCGGCGGTGCGTGCTTGATCAGAATAGAAATAGATCACCGGCGTTTCCATGCGCACGAAGCTCGGCATCGCGCCCTTGTTGAAAACGTCGAGCGTCTGATGCCCCTTGGGAAATCCATTCTGACGATTGTCCCGCGTGTAAACAAACTCCGGCAGGTCCGTCTTGATGATTGGGTTCCATTCGATCTGGATGCCATCGGCGCCCTGCACCGATGTGAAAGTGCCCCACTCGTGGGCGACGAATTCCTCGTTCGCATTCCCGGACGCGAAGAGGCGCAACGAAATGGCGGCGGCCACAAGGCCAGCGCCGCAAAGTAATTTTGTTTTCATACGCTCCAACCTGCACTCGCCTCGCGATCAAGTTGTCATCGCGAGGTGAGTCGTTTGTAAAAGAATTGTCAGCGCACGGAGGAAGTTTGCGCCTGCGTGGGAAGGCCATATAAAAGGCGGCGGACAGTTGCGCTGCCTTTGAAACGTGCGATCTTGGGTCAGTTCCGAGAAAGGGCGGTATGGGAATCTTTCTCATCATTTTAGGAGTGTTTTGGTTCGCAGTGTCGTTGCTGTTCGTCCTGGCTCTTGCTGTCTGTTCGCGCCGTCCCTGTCCCGACCCGGAAACCGAAAACGCCATCTTCGAAACCGTTGTTCCGGCTGAGAAGCCGCCCGTCATCAATGTCCGTGCCAGCCCGTCCCTGCCGCGTTTCGGCCTTGTCCACCGTCGATCCAAGCCCGCGACGTAAGGGCGAAGGATTTTTTCTTTCCGTGATCGTGTAAGTGATGAGGAACTGGTCCGTTCACCTTGTTCAAAACCAGCAATCGTCCGGCTCTTGCATCGCTGGCTCCCGGCATCATTCGACATTCGCCCTTCGGATTTCCACGAAGTGGTGGGCCTGCTCGGATTCGAACCGAGAACCAAGGGATTATGAGTCCCCTGCTCTAACCGTTGAGCTACAGGCCCGGTGGCAAACTCCAAATACCAAACACCAAACTCCAAACAAACTCCAACCTGCAAATTTCAAATGAGTGTGATTGCAAGTGACAGGACAGTCCTTCCGGCTTCCCTCTCCCCTCAACGGGGAGAAGGATTGAGAGTGAGGGGCGGTGCTGCCAAGAGGCTTTGAAATGTCGAGACGTTCAGCCGTTCTCACCCCTCACCCCGGCCCTCTCCCCGTTGAGGGGAGAGGGAGAATGGCACTCAGCGTTTCGCAGTTGTGTTCTTTCCTCGCGGTATTTCTCAGTTGGACACACGCCCGCCAGCGTGTTTCATCTCCCGTCTTTATGGAACAACCGCAACCGCCGTCGGAGAACTCGCTCATCAAAGAGCGCCGGGATAAGCTCGCCAAGCTGCGCGAGAAGGGCATCGATCCGTTCAAGAACAAGTTCACGCCTGACCATACGTGCGACGACGCGCGCTCGAAGTTCGACAAAGGTGAAATTCCCGAAGGCACAAAAGTCTCTGTCGCCGGGCGCATCACGGCGCATCGCGACATGGGCAAGTCCATCTTCATTGACGTGCGCGACCAGTCGGGGCGGGTGCAGATTTACGCGCAGAAGCAAGCGTTGGGCGACGAGCAGTTCGACATCTTCAAGCACCTTGACCTCGGTGATTTCGTCGGCGTCACGGGCACGATGTTCCGCACCAAGACCAACGAGCCGAGCATCAAGCTCGGTGGTACCGATGTCCCGGGGATCGCGGGCGTCCCGCCCGCAAGCGAGCGCGTCTCGCGCGAGCAGTCCCAACCCCCATTCGTCATCCTCGCCAAAGCCCTGCGCCCGCCGCCCGCGAAGTGGCACGGGCTGGAGGACACCGAGATTCGTTACCGCCAGCGTTACCTCGACCTCATGGGCAATCCCGAGGTGAAGCAGACCTTCCTCCAGCGCAGCGCCATCGTGCATGAGATTCGGCAGTTCTTTCACGGGCGCGGCTACGTGGAGGTGGAGACGCCCGCCATGCAGGCCATTCCCGGCGGCGCGGCGGCGCAGCCGTTCAAGACCTTTCACAACGCGCTCGGCTGCGACTTCTACCTGCGCATCGCGCTGGAGCTGTATCACAAGCGGCTGCTCGTGGGCGGCATCGACAAGCTGTTCGAGATTGGGAAGAACTTCCGCAACGAAGGACTCTCGCGCCGGCACAATCCCGAGTTCACGATGCTGGAAGCCTACTGCGCGTTCGGCGATTGCGAATCGATGATGGAGACGGTGGAGGCGTTGATTAAGCAAGTGGCAGCAAAGGTTTTTGGTACACATGCTGTCCAACATGCGCGTTGGGAATCCATAGATGCTTGTCGAGCTTGGATCAACATTGCTGTTGGGAAGCTGAAGGACAGTAATGGAGAACCATCGTTTTTCCGCCCGCTCGAAGGTTGGCTTTCGACTTTTGATCTTGGTGCAAGGAGTCAATCAGCGGTCGAATACGCGAAAGTTCTTATTGATGACGCGGAACACTTTTGCATTGAGTTCAGCGGCGTGCCGCAAGCGAAAGAAACCGTGGAAGAAGTTCGGAAGCAGCAAGCCAACGTGAAAGACCATCTCGCCGCGTATCTTATTGACCTCGCCCCTGCTTGGCGTCGTGTGAAGTACAAAGACCTCGTCAAAGAAAAAGCCGGGACCGACTGGTTCGACATCTCGCCCGCCGAACGCCGTCAGCGCGCGCACGATCTCGGCGTGGAGATTGGCAAGGAATACGAAGACTTCGAAGTCACCGGCGCCGTCTTCGAGAAGCTCATCGAGCCGACGCTGATTCAGCCGACGTTCGTCACGCATTTGCCGAAGGAACTCGTGCCGCTGGCCAAGCTCTCGCCGGACGACCCGACCACGGTGGAAGTGTTCGAGTGCTGCATCAACGGGCAGGAGATTGCGCCCGGCTACACCGAGCAGAACGACCCCATCGCGCAGCGCAACACGCTGGAGCACCAGGCCGGTGGCGAGCAGCAGAAGCTCGACGAAGATTTCCTCGTCGCCCTCGAACACGGCATGCCCCCGGCGGGCGGCATCGGCATCGGCATCGACCGTCTCTGCATGATGCTCCTCGGCCAGGAAAGCATCCGCGACGTGATCCTCTTCCCGCAGTTGAAGCCAAAGTGAGCAAATAAACGCAATGCGGAAACTTGGAACAATTATCGCGGTCTTAGCCGTGTGCGCTTTCACGGCGTTTTTGGTGAACTCCGCGATTGCTCAGCAAACGGATTCACCGGACGCTTTGCTGCTCAAGGCTTGTCGCGCTGGTGATTTGCAGTTGGCCGCTGATTCGTTGGCCAAGGGAGCCAATCCTAATCTGCGAGCCACCCATGAAGACAGGGCACCAGGGCTTACGCCGCTTATGTTTGCCGCGATGACCAACGAGGCGTTGGTCAGGTTGTTGGTCGAGCGTGGCGCGGGTGTAAACGCCATTGCCGACAGTGGAGCAACCCCACTTCTATTCGCCTGCAAGGAAGGAAAAATAGAAATTGCCACATACCTTATTGAACGGGGTGCGACCGTGACGAACGCCGAAAGATCCGTCGCCTGGGCTGCGTGGCGCGGGTATTCGACTGTCGTCGCGCTTCTTTTGAGAAACGGAGCTCCTGTCGACCGACCAGTGAAAGAATTGGGTACGCCACTACAAAGAGCGATTGAGGGAGGATTCGTCGATATGGCCAGATTTCTTGTCAGCAACGGAGCCAAGATCAATAGCACAAACGAAGGAGGCGCCACCCACTTACAGACCGCGGTTCGATGGGGCAATTTGGAGACTGTGACGTTTCTCCTCGCCGCTGGTGCCGAAGTGAACGTGCGTGATGGTTATGGATTCACGCCCTTGATGTACGCAGCGTCCGCGAATAAGCCGGAAGCAGCCGGGTTGTTGCTTGATAGGGGGGCAGATGCTCAGGTGAAAAACAACCGCGGCCAAACCGCGATGGATTTGACTGCTCGTAATCGTCCCAACAAGGAAGTTATCGAGTTGTTTGTGAGTCGTGGCTTAATGAAGCCCCCGGCGAGCAAATAATCGTGTGTGACCGCCTGTGCATGATGCTCCTCGGCCAGGAAAGCATCCGCGACGTGATTCTCTTCCCGCAGTTGAAGCCGAAATGAAGGTTCAGCTTTCCTTTTACAAACGATTTACAGCCGTATGACATGAGCATTTTTGTGTCAGACAGAATTGCGGAATGAAATGGCACTTTCTCGTTCTGTTCGGTCTCGCAGGCGCATTCGCCTTTGCGACCAACATCGGCTTTGCTCATCCGGGTTCGGGCATTGTCGTTGATGAACGCGGCCATGTTTTCTTTCAAGACAGCGCTGCTCGCACCATCTGGCAAATCAACCGCGATGGCAAAGTATCCGCCTGCTCCGACAAATTGGGCGGGCACTGGATGGCCTTGGACACAAAAGACCGATTCGCCCGTTCGACGGTGAAGTTGGTCGAGCGCATCCCGCCCACCCGCGTTTCACCAGCTATACTCGTTGCCGACGGCGGCGCGCCCATTGCGATCAATTCAGAAGGCCAACTCTTTTACGGACTCGGCGTCTTGAGTGACGGCAAGGTCACGGTCGGAATGACGAGGATTTTTCCGGACGGAAAGCAGGAGCAGTTCGCGCCAGCACTGGCCCAAGCGATTGAAAAACTCGGCGTGACTGGATTGGCCAGTGGACGTGATGGAACGGTTTACGCGGCATGCCTGACCGACGTAATAAAACTGCAAACGAACGGAACGTTCACTAGAGTAGCAAGCTGCACGGTTATCAGGGACTGTGATGCAGACGCACCGACTCCCTTTTTGCGGGGCTTGGATGTCGATGCGGACGGGACCGTGTATGCGGCGGCGTGCGGCTGCCGTTGTGTCGTAAAGATTTCGCCTGCCGGTAAAGTCGAAATAGTTCTAAAAGCTGAACGGCCCTGGTCGCCGACGGGTGTGGCTGTCCATCAGGGAGATGTTTACGTGCTGGAATACACGCACGCGAATGGAGCACTGAAGGACGGGTGGCTGCCGCGCGTTCGCAAGTTGGCGCATGATGGGACGGTAATGACACTCGCGACCATTTCCGAAGCACAACAGCGAGGGCAACCCAATCGGCTGATAGTCCCGTGACCAGACAGGGCGTCGCCTGCATGATACTCCTCG
>DATHKK010000253.1:0-2270 GCA_035489355.1 Candidatus Limnocylindria bacterium | reverse complement strand
AAAACCGCAACTCTCACCACCGCGCCGGCCACTCAACTCGAAAACAGGGGCCGTCGAGCCGAACGGAACGCGCGCGCAACAAGTTGTGAAGCTCAGCGAAACCCCGGGAGTTCCGCGTGACTCCATTCTCACTCCACCGCCAGCGCCGGCGGAGCGCAGCAGCTACGATGGCGACACCGCGATCAAACTTTATCTGCGCGAGATCGGATTAGTGGCCTTGCTCACGCCGCAACAGGAGATCGAGTTGGCGGCGAAGATCAAGAAGGGCGACAAGAAGGCGCGCGAGTTGATGATCAAAGCCAACCTGCGGCTCGTCGTCAAAATCGCCCACGACTACGAAGGGTTTGGTTTGCCACTGCTGGATTTGATCAGTGAAGGCAACATCGGGCTGATGAAAGCCGTCGAGCGTTTCGACCCGGCCAAAGGCGGCAAGCTCTCGACTTACGGTTCGTGGTGGATCAAGCAATCAATCAAGCGCGCGCTGGCCAACCAGTCCAAGACCATTCGCTTGCCCGTCCATCTCGTGGACAAGATTTCCAAGATGCGCCGCGTGGCGATGAAATTGCAGGAGGAGATTGGCCGCGAACCCACCGATGAAGAGTTGGGCGAGGAATTGGGGATTTCTCCTTCGCGCGTGGCGCAGATGCGTACGGCGGCAATTCGTCCGGCGTCGCTCGACGCGCCGATTGGCGATGATGATTCCAACAATTTTTCCGAAGTCGTCCAGGACGAAAATGCCGACACGCCTTACGAAAAGCTCGAAGACAAAACGGTCACGAGCATGTTGCAGGAAATGGTGCTGACTCTCGACCAGCGGGAGGCGACTATTCTGCGGTATCGTTTCGGCCTCGATGGCGGTTCCGAAAAGACGCTGGAGGAAGTGGGGCAGAAGTTCGGCGTCACTCGTGAGCGTGTGCGGCAGATTCAAAACATCGCGCTGAACAAACTGCGGAAAATGATTGAAAAGCTGGAAGCGCAGCAAAAATAATCCCGCCCGACATGGGCAACGCACCAGTTTCCGCCGCGGCAATTCAAAACGCGATCCGCAACATTCCTGATTTTCCCAAGCCGGGAATTCAGTTCAAAGACATCACGCCCGTGCTGGGCGATTCCAAGCTGTTTGCGGCGAGCATCGACTTGCTCACGAGCAGCTTTAAGCCCGGCGAGGTGGATATCGTTGTGGGCATCGACGCGCGCGGTTTCATCTTCGCGGGCGCAGCCGCGTTGAAGTGGGGTGCGGGCTTCGTCCCCATTCGCAAGAAAGGCAAGCTGCCCTTCGACACCCACGAGGAGGGTTACGAACTCGAATACGGATCGAACGTCCTGGCGATTCACGTGGACGCGATCAAACGTGGCAGCCGCGTGGTGCTCGTGGATGACCTGCTGGCTACCGGCGGGACGGCTGGCGCGGCGTCATCGCTGATTCAGAAAATTGGCGGACAGCTTCTCGAAGTCACTTTCCTGATCGAACTCAGCTTTTTGAATGGGCGCGACAAGCTGAAGGACATGCCAGTGCGCTCCATCGTGCGCTACTGACGCGCCGTCCGCGCCAACTTGCCAGCGTCAACTCGCAACCTTTAACGTCGCGTCGTGCCCGCTCTGCAATCGATCGACGTGGCGGTGTTCCGTTTCCTGAACGGGACTCTGCGCAACGCGGCATTCGATGCCATCATGCCCATCTTTGCCGGCGGAGCGTGGTTTCTCCCGCTGGTCCTTTTGGGAGGCGTGACGCTGATTTGGAAAGGCGGAGTGCGTGGACGTCTTTGCGTGCTCATGCTGGCAATGACCCTGCCGATGGGCGACTCCATCACCAATGGAATCAAACACGCCGTACTGCGACCTCGTCCTTGCCTCACGCTGGAAAATGTCCACCTGCCCTTGCTGCGAAAACACGCGCCGGAGACTGAGACTGATTTTCGCCGCACGGGTTGCAGCGACAGCGGCAGCCTTCCTTCGGCGCACGCCACGAACTGGTTTGCCGCCACCGTCGTCGCGTGGATTTTTTATCGGCGTTCGTGGCGCTTCATGTTGCCGCTCGCGATCACCGTCGCCTTCTCGCGCGTTTACAATGGCGTGCATTATCCGGGCGACGTGCTGGCGGGAGCGATCATCGGCGCCGGATATGGCGCGGCGTTTGTGTTGTCCATCGATGCTCTCTGGAGATTCACGGCGCGGCGGTGGTTTCCGCTTTGGTGGAATGCGCTTCCTTCTTTGATCGCCTTTCCGTCGCTCAGTGCGAGCGATCCCGAATCAGCGAAAAGTCAGGCGAC
>DATHKK010000252.1:0-3473 GCA_035489355.1 Candidatus Limnocylindria bacterium | reverse complement strand
AAGTATTGGTCCATTCCCTCAACGGCAACGAACGCAATCATTACTTCGCCAACCGTGGCGGCCGATCCTTTGTGGATATCTCAGGCGTCTCAGGGTTGGATAATCCCGCGGACAGCCGCGGCTTTGCTGTGCTGGACTATGATCGCGACGGATGGCAGGACGTCGCGCTGGTCAACGCCAACCAGCCCCTCTTCAATCTCTACCACAACGAAATGCCAGCGGCTGGGCTGAGTGGTGGCATGATCGCCATTCGTTTCGTCGGCGGAAATCGCACCTCGGTTCCGTCAAAAGAATTCGCTTGCCGCGACGGCTACGGCGCTCGCGTGAAAGTCGATCTCGGCGACACAAAACTCATTCGCGAACACCGTTGCGGCGACGGTTGGTCCACCCAAAATTCCGCCACCATGATCATCGGCATCGGCTCACACACCAATGTTGCTTCCATCACAGTGCAATGGCCGTCTGGCAAGACAGCCTCCGCGAAAGCGATTCCCGAAGGGACTCTTCTTACCGTGTACGAAAACCGCGGCGATTCTCCATCGAAGACGGCATTCGTCGGCACGCACTACCGAGTGAAACCGCGAAGGTGAGACTTCGCTTTATCGCTTTGCGGTTTGTTTGAGGACTCGCCCCTCGACCCAGCGGGTGTTGTATTTCCGGTGCAGCGCATCGCTCGGGTACTCTGGCCGCTTCTCCCGGCCATACAGTTGATCGTTCATTCCGTGGAAGGGCAGCGGCTCGACTTGCGTGCCAGTAGCGACATGAAAATCGGAATCCTTGTCCCAGCCATCAACGTAAAGGAAAAATTCCCGGACGCTCCCAGCGGGCTTCGGCGGCAGGGAACTCACCCCGAATTTCAGCGTCAATTCATCGCCGCCATTCAGCAACGCGAGTCCCTCATCGCGAGAGGCAATCAGTTCGGAGACGTCACCATAGCGCGTACACCAACCGCCGGGAGTGATGGTCCAATACGAGTTCGGGCTGACGATGTTGTAGTCCGGGATGAGCGGCCAATCTGGTGGCAGGTTTTGCATCGGGCTGAAGCCGCGGAAATGCAGATCCGCTTCGCTGGGGGAAATGAATGTGATCGTTGTCTGCGCGTTCGGTTTCTTTTCCATGAGCGCGATGCGGTCCCAATGAATTTCAAAAGCTTCGGTCAAACGCAACCGGCGCGTGCCAGGCTCCAATTTCCCTTCCAGATCGACGAGGATGGTTTTGGTCTTTCCGGCTGGCGCGCCCACCGTAACGTCCACCGCTTTCCAAATTCCGGGAGCAACTTCGACTTCCAGAGTGGGAAACGGAAACGGGAGTGACGGGTCTTGTGAAGCGGCGATATTGGCCATGCCCCCGCCAAACCGAAGCCAGCCATTCATCGCCAGCACCAGCGGTTTGCTCGTATCCAACGGCCCGAAATCGAGGACCACTCCGTGCGGCTCGGCTAGCCCGCGCAGTTGTGGAACGCGCAATTGGGGAGGCGACACGCGGCGGCCATCCACGATCTTCAACGAAACATTCACCTCCTGCCCACCCAGCGTCTCGGCCTTTTGCAACGGATGTTCATTGTGCAGCGTCATAAGCACGCCCTTGGGAAAGGGCTTGCCCGGAAGCAGCTTATCGGTGGAATGCACCTCTGTGCCAGGCTCGTGGTCCACCACCACCAGTTTTGCTTCGTCCAAATAGAGCACCTCTCGAAGCTCTTCCGTGATCTGAAGTTGATAGCTCCCGTCCTTCGTGGGGAAGGCCTGCTCGTTTCCGATCCAAACAAATTCCTCCGGATCGGATTCGATATAGCGGCCTTCCGCAATCGGCAGGCCGAGCGGTGCTGCTCCCAAAATATCGGTGACAAACCGAAAACTTTTTCCATCCCACGCATACACGTAGGGACAGGAGCCTTCCTGAATCGTCAATTCCAACGCGAAGAGTGGCTCTCTACAATCGACGGGCACTTCAGCCGAGCCTTGGGGCCAGTTGAACCAATGCACCAGAAACGAATCCAGTTTCTGATATTTCCCCACGCCTACTTCCACCGGCAGGCGATGCACGGTTCGAATGAAGCGCAGTCCGCCCGTGGCGATCTCGATCTTGCAGCCGATCCCGCTGGCGTTGGATCGGTTTCCAATCATCTGCACCTTCACTTGGGAATTGGCGTTCCCGCCTTCATTGTGTAGATAGCGCAGGCCCCCATTCGCGAGGGCGACAATCACATCTGAATCGCAGTCCTTGTCGAAATCAGCGAAGTGGACTTCCGACACCGCGCCGCCATTGAATTGATCAAGGCCGAGCTGAACTGTTTGTTCCCGAAATCCGGATAGACCAAGATTGCGCCACACGCGGATTTTTTTTCCCACCGCCCAAAGATCCAGCCATCCATCATTGTCGTAATCAACCGCCACCATTTGCGAGATTTCGCGTTCCGCGTTCCGCGTTCCGCGTTCTACCCGGATTTCCTTTCGCTCTCCGCCGTTGAAGCAGATGCTGATTTTCCCATCGCTCACCACCGCCAGATCCGGCCGCAAGTCGTTATCGAAATCACCGGCAGAAAAAACCGCGCCTGCAACCCAGTTCGTCGGCTGGCGGGAAACCAGCCGTCCGCCGCGCTGCTTTTCCAGGAGCAACGGCGCGCCCTCCGTCCGAGTCGCGATCACATCCATGATCCCGTCGCGGTTCCAATCCTCCATCATCACAGCCCGGACGTCGTGAAGCGCAGCCGGTATTCCCGACGCGCTGGTGACATTGGTGAAAAGCAACGGGCCGAATTGGCGAAAGACCCGCACCTCATTGCTTTTCCCTGCCACCGCGATCAGATCCAGTTTCCCCGTGAAATCCAGGTCCATCAATGTTCCGTCAATCGCACTCACAGTGCTCAGGTAGCTCAGTGCCGAAACATCCATCACCAAGCCATTCGTCGCGAATTGGAACAGATGGCTGCCTTTGTCTCCGAGTACGACCACATCATCGAAGCGATCATTCTGGAGATCGCCCACCAACATTTTGAAATAGTTCGCGCCCAGAATGGCGGGGTAAATAGGCGTGCCTGCATGGAACACGCCATTGGTATTCCAAAGCACCCGAAAGCCCTGCCCTTTCTCAACCACGAAGAGACTGATCCAACCTTTTTTGTTCCCGTTAATCACGCCGATCGGACCGGAGAAATCCTGAGCGCCATCGCCGAGCGCCTCTTTGGTCGCATCCACAAACCTGATTCTGATTCCTTCTTTCTCCGGCTGGTCCAATTTGAACGGCACCCGCGCCTGCGTGAACTTGCTCCTCTCGAACGTCGCGGCGCTGATCGTCGGTGCTCCACCTTCAAGATCAGCTTGATGAAGTTGAAGCTCCCGAGCCGCTTCTTCCTGCCGCCCCGCGCGGATCAGCGCCTGCGCCAATAAATAACGCGGCCCGGCGTGGAGACGGTTTGGGTCCATCCTCAAGCCTTCCCGGAACTCGGTGATGGCTGCGTCCCATTGCTTCAATCC
>DATHKK010000251.1:0-10975 GCA_035489355.1 Candidatus Limnocylindria bacterium | reverse complement strand
AATTACGATATTAACAATCTACCGATGGATAATCCGACCGGGCCTGGTGTCCGCGCCTGGGGAGCCGGCACTGGGATTCGGAAGTTGGACCGGGTTAAAGTTCTCTACGACTACGAATCATTTCACACCAAGGGAACCACGAATGGTCGGTTGAACGTTCTCTATGCGGATGGTCACGTCTCTGCGCTTTAGCTGATTCTTCTCTGCCGCGCTACTTCGTAAAGAAACACCGCTGCCGCAGTTCCAACGTTCAGCGAATCCACTTCGTTGCTCATCGGGATGGCCACGGCTTCGTCGCACGCGGCCAGGACTTCTTCGGAGATGCCTGTGCTTTCGCTGCCAAATAGGACGCAGCAGTCGCTTTTGAAATCCACGTCGTGAATTGTTCGGCCATCGGTTTGCGGATGCGCCGCGATGATACGCACGCCGCGGCTGCGCAGATCTCTGAGAGTGGCGATGAGATCTATCGTTTGAACAACCGGCAGTTTGAAGATCGCGCCGATGGAATTGCGTACGGCCCGGCGGAGAAAGGGGCTAGCGGAAGTTTCTCCAACGATAATTGCCTGCGCGCCGAACGCCGCGGCGCTCCGCACCATCAGCCCGATGTTATCGGCATTCGCGAGGGCATCAAAGGCGACAAGGAAATGCGGGCGCGGCGCATTCGCGAGAATGGAGTCGAGCGTGTGCGTCTGCCGAATTTTTCCGACCGCCAGCACTCCTTGAAAAAATGGGAAGCCGACGAGCTTTTCCAGTTCAGCGAGTTCCATCACATAGACCGTCACATCCTCGGCGCGGGCTCGAATGAGTGGCTCGAACTCTGCCAGACGTTTCTCCGGCAACAGTACCGAGACAACACCGAACTGACTCTCCAGCAGGCGCTGCACGATCATGGCACCTTCGGCGACGAAGATGCCCGCGGCTTTGTGCTCCTCGTTCTGGCGCAGCGTCGCGTAGGGCACGAGTTCCGGCCGGTCAAAGGCTGTGACGTGTTTGATCTGCATCGCGCTGGGAGAGTGAAGCAACAAGTCAGTAATCAGTGAATCAGTAATCAATAGACAGTTTCGTCTGACATCCACGATTCATCCGCGGACTGACTGATTACTGTTTCACTGATTACTTTTCTTTCCTCTACACTTTGCCGCCTG
The DNA here is from genome assembly GCA_035489355.1 of Candidatus Limnocylindria bacterium. Classification (GTDB taxonomy): domain Bacteria; phylum Verrucomicrobiota; class Verrucomicrobiia; order Limisphaerales; family SIBH01; genus JANNGC01. Next base: position 9,830 of record DATHKK010000251.1, on the reverse strand, counting down.
TGGATGTGGAATTAACCGAACCGTTTCTCGCGAAGATCGCCGGTTGGGAGGCGATGAAGGCTGCGCGTGCCTTGATCGCGTCGGGCAAGGTGCTGAGTTCAAACTATACGCCGCCTATCTTGAAAGGCCTCGTGCAGGAAGGAACGACTTCGTATCGCTCGGGTCTGGTACTCAAGAGCGGCATCGATCTGGAAAATCTTTGCACCTGCCGCGCTTCGCGAGATTGGGGAACGATTTGCGCGCACTCGGTGGCGGTGGGGTTGCACCATCTGAAGCCGCCGGTGTTGGAGGGAGGAGAGAGAGGGGGAAAAGAAGAAAAGGAGAAAGTATCTCCACTCACCGACTCACCCACTCACGAACCTTCTCGTCTTCGTCGTTCCGGGCCGGGCGAGCCAAGTGCTGAGCCGTTGGAAATCCATATCATTCTGCCGCCGAATTTCGCGGACGCCGCGGTGAAGGGAAAAGTGATGCTTGTACTCGAAGGCAAGTGGAGCAGGGGACGAGTGCCGTTAAATGCGTTGTCTAAAGAGCAGCCGTTTCAATTGGGCGCGGAAGATGAACGCGTGTTGAGTCGTGTCGAAGAACTCGTGGGTGAGCCGGCGGGCATGCTCGTAATCACGACGCACGAGTTTGTTGAGTTGCTGCCCGCGCTGGCGGAGCATCCGCGGGTGACGCTGGGGAAAGGAGCGGGCGTGCGCATTTCGGGTGAGCCGTGGCTGCCACGTTTGCGCGCGACACTCGAATCGAATGGCGAGATTACGATCGCTACGAAAGAGGCTGTGCGTGACGCGACGCTGATCGATGGCTCGTGGATTTTCTCGCGCAACTTTCTTCAACCAGTTGGTCTGGCTCCACAGTTTCTGGTGGTGTTGCAGTCGCCGTTGCGAATCAAGCGCGGTGACGTGCCGGCTTTCTTGAACAATGAATGGCCGAAGTTGAATGCGGCTGTCATTGGCGATTCTGCGTCTGCGGAAGGGCGCGCGGTGATCGAAGCGAACTTCACGCTCGATGACTTCGAAGTGGTGCAGGAGCCACCGAGCTTTCTGCTGAATCTTACCGGCGGACTCGCACAACTTACCGCGCAGCTTCAGTACCAGTATCCGTCGCGTATCATCACCGCGGGCGTGACGAGCAAGGAAGATTCGGTGTGGATGCCGGACGCAAAATATGTGACGCGCTATGTGCTGCGCGATTTTGCCGCCGAGCAACAGGCGCTGGGGCGATTGCTGCGCGCTGGATTCTCGAGTCCCGATCAGCAAGGACGTTGTCAATTGAACGGCCAGGATCGCGTCCTGAACTTTTTCGCCCGCGAATTTCCAAGGATGCAAAAGGAATGGGAAGTGTCGCTGGAAGAGCGCCTGGGCCGCAGCACGCGCGAGAAAGTCGAGCGCATCGAGCCGCGTTTCGAGATCACGCCGAGCGGCCTGCAGTGGTTCGACTTCGGCGTGTCGTTCGCTTCCAGCGGCGGCGAGCAATTTTCCGCCGCGGACATTCAACGGCTGATTCTCTCCGGCCAGAGCCACACGCGATTGAAGAACGGCAAGGTCGGGCTGATCGACACGGGTGCCGTGGAGGAACTGCAACAATTTTTACTCGATGCTTCGCCGCAACAGCGCACAGGTCAGTATCGCTTGAGCAACGTCCAGGCGGGTTTTCTGGAATCTACACTCGATCAGCAGGGCTGGCAGGCGCAAGCGCCCGTCTCATGGCGCGAGCGCGCACGGCAACAAACCGGCGAAGCGAAACTCGAATGTCCGCCGCTGGGGGATTTGGAGAGCGTCTTGCGTCCGTATCAAAAGCACGGCGTGGCGTGGTTGCGGTTTTTGCGCGCAAATGGGTTTGGTGGAATTCTCGCGGACGAAATGGGTTTGGGAAAGACGCTGCAAACACTGGCGTTCTTGCAAAGTAGGACCGGCGTCCCGCCTGTCCCCAACTCCGAGGACAGGCGGGACGCCTGCCCTACTTTAGTCGTTTGCCCGACGTCGCTCGTGTTCAATTGGGTGGCGGAAGCGCAGAAATTTACGCCTCAATTGAAAGTCGTTGCGTTGCATGGGCCGAATCGCCACCGGGTTTTCGACGAGATTCCGAAAGCAGATTTGGTCGTAACGAGTTACGCGCTCATCCGGCGCGACTTTGATCGGCACAAGGATTTTGAATTCGACACGGTCGTGCTCGATGAGGCGCAGCACATCAAGAATCGTGCGACGCAGAACGCGCAAGCGGTGAAGGCGATTCGTTCGCGGCATCGCCTCGTACTGACGGGAACGCCGCTGGAAAACTCCGTGCTCGATCTCTGGAGCATCTTCGACTTCCTCATGCCGGGTTACTTGGGCAGCGCGAAGGATTTCAAGGAGCGCTACGAGGCGCCGATTGCGCGCGAGAAGAATGTCGAAGCGCAAGCCCGGCTCGCGCGGCGGCTCAAGCCCTTCATTCTTCGCCGGCTCAAACGTGACGTGGCGAAGGATCTTCCCGCGAAGATCGAGCAAGTGACCTTCTGCGAACTGAACGACGAGCAGCGCGCGATTTACCAGCAGGTGATGGAGTTCAGTCGCAAAGAAGTGCTCGAAGCGGTGGGTGCGCAAGGTCTCGCCAAGAGCCGGCTCGTGGTTTTCACGGCGTTGTTGCGCTTGCGGCAAATCTGCTGCGACTTGCGGCTGCTGAAATTGGAAGGCGTAGCGCAGGCGTCCTCGCCTGCGGGTTCGCCTAGCGTCTCGCTGGGCGTGGTTGGGAGCGGCGATACGCCACTCGAACCCGCAGCCGGGGACGGCCGCGCTACGCCGTCAGAAGAGTTCCAACAATCCGGCAAGGTCGAGGCCTTCGAGGAACTCTTCCAGGAGATCATCGACGGCGGGCATCGCGTGCTCGTGTTCAGCCAATTCGTGAGCATGCTGTCGTTGCTCAAGGAAAAGCTCGACGAACAGCAAATTGAGTTTTGCTATCTCGACGGCTCGACGACGAATCGCGGCGAAGTGGTGGAAAAATTTCAGCGTGGAGCGGCGCCGGTTTTTCTTATCAGTCTCAAAGCCGGCGGCGTCGGCCTGAACCTCACGGGCGCGGACACGGTCATTCATTTTGATCCGTGGTGGAATCCTGCCGTGGAAGATCAGGCGACGGACCGCGCGCATCGCATTGGCCAGACGCGCGTGGTCACGAGCTACAAGCTCATCACGCGCGGGACCGTCGAAGAAAAGATCCTCACGCTCCAGCAAAAGAAGCGCGACATCATCAAGGCGACGCTGGGCGAAGAGCAATTCACGGAGGCGCTGAGCTGGGACGAAATTCAGGACCTATTCAGTTGAGCAGTTTCAGACGGAAATCGATCTCGCGGAGTCGGCATGTATTCCCTGCCGAAATATTTGTCAGATCGAAACACAGACAATGGTGCTATCGCGACACTTAGCGAAGGGAAGAACAAATGTCGGATTCGGGACAAACGGGACAAAGTGCTGATAAGGTCAATGTTTATCGGGCACACGCAATCACAGCGTCCCATACAGTTCCGCCAGCCGTTCCAGATCGATCCCGGCGGGTTCGTGATCCAAAAGCCAGCGCAAGTCCACCTTCGCGGCCGCGTTGTTCCCGGCCCGCATTTGCACGCGCGCCCGGTTCAAGCGGTCGGGCGCCGACTCTGGATTCAGCGCCACGATCATGTTCAGATAACGCAGCGCATCTCCCGCGTTTCCCTCGCGCTGCGCGATGCCGAGCAAGTTGTGCAGCATGCGTGTGACGATCTCGTGCTTTCTAGCGGGCTGAAAATCCTTTTCGCCGATCGCATTCACATTCTCGGCCACAAGCTCCACCGCTTCGCTGCGTGTCAGCCCTTTGCCACCGTCAAACACATCGATGATTTGCTCCAAACCGTCGCGCGGCTCGAACCGCACCATGAAGCGCGTCGGCAAAGGAATGCCCGCGACGTTGGTCAGTCCGATCTGCCGCGCCAACTCCAGGTAAACGACCGCGAGCGTGATGGGCAATCCTTCGCGGTCGTCCATGACCTCATTGATGTAACTGTTGGCGCGATTATAGAAATCCATGCGGCTGCCGTGAAATCCATGATCGATGAATAGGAACTTGGCCAACGCCGCCACCTTGCCTGTGTCGCTGGCTTTCTCGGTGACTTCGCGGCGCAATTCGTCCGCGAGACGTGCCATCTCCGCGCGATACGCTTCCATGTCCAATTCCGGATTGTCCAACTTCGCCACCAGCAGCGCCGCGTGAAATAAATCAATTTTCTCTTCTGGCTCCTTCAGCACCGCCGTCAGCGCCGTCTCGATCGTGCGCGCATACATCTCCGATGCGATGCGGCGCATCTGTTGCGCTTCCTTGTCCAATTGCCGCGCGCGTTCCAAAACAGCGGCGTGGGCTGCTTCACCGCCGGACTTCAAGCTCGCGACGACCTCAGCATCACTTTTGCCTGAACTGAGGGCGGACGAAATTACGGCGGTCAATTCAGGCGAAACGACGGGTGTGGCGATGGAAGGTGCGTTCGTCCCCACGTAAAAGTTTTTGAATTGCGCTTTCGTGTCGCGGAACTTTGCCAGGCCGACCTTGCCGTTACGTCGTTCCGCATCGTTGGATTCCATTACCAACTCGCCATTCACGTATCCCAGGATGCGGTTGGTTTCGACACGCACGCGGATGGTGTTCCAATCACCGAGCTTGTGGTGCGGTGTTTTTAGCTCCTTGAGAATTTTCCACGAGTAAACGTCCGGCCCATCGAAACGCGTCAGCCGAATTTGCCCAGCCGTCGGATAGAATCCGTAATGTCTGTTCTCGCCGTCCGATGCAAAGACCAGCCCGGCCGCGCCTGACTCATCCTCCAACTTCACCGTGACGGATACTTCGTAAGGCAGGGCCGGCACTTCCTTTTGCCAGAAACACAGCGAGCGGCCGCCAAATCCATCGCCGGCATTCTCCACTTGAATACGGCCAGCCTTGCGGCTCCAGCGTGCGCCCATCACGGGCTTCCACTCTTTGGGATCGAGCGCGCCAAGCATCAGCCAGCGCGCCATCGGCACGGGGTTGGGCCGGTCCAATAACGACTGCAACGCGTTCGCCGGCACAGCGAAACCGAGGTTTGCGGTCACGGCCGATTTCATGTTCAAGATGCCTTGGACGCGCCCGCGAAAATCCAGCAACGGTCCGCCGCTGTTGCCCGGCTCGATCGGAATTGCGAGTTGAATCATCTCGACGCCACCGAAGTCGCGCGTCGCCGAAACCACGCCTTGCACGACGCTGTGTTCCAGCCCAACAGGATTGCCAATTGCGATCACCGGCGCGCCTTGTTTCAAGGTGCTGGAATCGCCGAGCTTCAGCGTGGGAAGATTCGTGGCAGCGATTCGCACCACGGCGAGATCGAGTTTACGGTCGGAAGCATAAATTTCTATCGCCTCAAATCGTCGACCATCGGCCAACTCAACAGTGACGGGCCGCGCCTCGTCGATCACGTGCAGGCAGGTCGCGATCAATCCGTCCTGCGACACGATGAAACCGGCGCCGACGCCATCCTGTTTTCGGTTGCGTCCATAGTGAGTGATCACCGCCACGGACTTTTTCGCGCGTTCTGTTAGTGCGACGACATCAGGAGATTCAGGGGGCTGTGCGGCTTTCTTTTCCGCTGCGCCAGTGAGTTGCGTAAGAAAGATAACCAACAGACTTGTGAAACCGTTTCTCCACTGCTCGATGACGCGCATGTTCGCAGGAATGTAGAGACAGCGCGCTGAATGACAAGCGACGGCGATGGAACTCAAGAGGGAGTTTTGCTCAGGCAGCCGGATCCAAATGGATTTCGCCCCGCAGGTAGAGCGCCGCCCTTCCGCCGATGTTCACGCGGTCTCCGCGATGTTCGCAGAACAGCTCGCCGCCGCGTTTGGAAATCTGCAAGGCCGTCAGCTTTCGTTTCGCGAGGGTATCCGCCCAGTACGGAATCAGCGTGCAATGAGCCGAACCGGTCACTGGATCTTCCGGCACACCGGCGCGCGGTGCAAAGAAGCGAGAGACGAAATCACACGTTGTGCCCGCGGCCGTTACGATGATGCCGAGACAATCAACTTGTTCCAGCAGCGCCATGTTCGGCTGCAAGGTCCGCACTTCCGTTTCAGACCCCAGCACAGCGAGGTAGTCGCGCGCTTTCCGGACTTCCTTGGGGCGAACGCCCAACGCGCGTACTAGCAGCTCTGGCGCGGCACACCGCTCGCCAGGCCGCGCGGGAAAATCGAGAAACAGCAAATCATTTTCATCGCTTACCTTCAGTATCCCGCTGTGGGTTTGAAAGCGAATGGCGCTGTCCGCTTCGTGAAGCAGATCCTTCAGGACGAAAGCGGCCGCGAGCGTCGCGTGACCGCACAGGTCCATCTCCACGGTCGGCGTGAACCAGCGCAGGTCCCAATAGTCCGGTCGTTTCACAATATAGGCCGTCTCAGCCTGATTGTTTTCCATCGCGATGTTTTGCAACACAGCATCGGGCAGCCACTCTTCGAGCGGGCACACGCCGGCGGGATTACCGGCGAATTGTCGTGAGGCGAAAGCATCCACCTGGAAGTAGGGAATCTTCATCGGCTGGCACTAAACTCGATCGACGATTTGCTTTCAATGGCGGTGTGTCCGGCGATCATTTTGCTGACGCTGAACTTGCCAAAGCGGGGCGCGTGCTTATTTTGCCCGCATCGTTTACCTGAGTCCTTGATGCTATGACAAATACTCTCCGCTGCCTCGTCGTTACGTCGCTCGTGCTGTTCACAGTCGTGCAACTAATTGCGGCCGACTCCGATCGCCTGCCCGTCGATCCCGCGGTGACGACGAAGCGGTTGCCGAATGGCCTGACCTACTACATTCGCCAGAACAAGAAGCCGGAGAACCGTGCTCAGTTCCATCTGGTGGTGAATGCAGGCTCCATATTGGAAACGGAAAGGCAGCAGGGCCTCGCGCACTTTCTGGAGCACATGGCTTTTAACGGCACCAAGAATTTCGAGAAACATGAGCTGATCAATTTCCTCGAACGCATCGGCATGCAATTCGGCGCGGACCTCAATGCCTCCACCTCGTTCGACGAAACGGATTACCGGCTCGAGATCCCGATGGACAAACCCGAAGCCGTAGCCAAGGCGTTTCAGGTGCTTGAGGATTGGGCGCATCAGATCACTTTCGATGCGGAGGAAATCGAAAAGGAACGCGGCATCGTCATCGAGGAATGGCGCACTGGCCGCGGCGCGCAAGGGCGATTGCGCGATAAACAATTCCCGGTGCTGTTTCACCGGTCGCTTTACGCCGACCGTTTACCCATTGGCACCACGAACTGCATCCAGACCGTCACGCGTAATGACTTTCTCGACTATTATCGCAAGTGGTATCGGCCTGACTTGATGGCCGTCGTTGCCGTCGGTGACTTTGATCCGAAGAGGATTGAAGCACTGATCATCGCGCACTTTGGGAACTTGAAGAATCCGCCGGATGCGCCGAAACGGCCATCGCCGGTTGTGCCCGACCATGCGGAGACGTTATTTTCAATCGAGACTGATCCTGAACTGTCGTCCACGAGCGTCCAGATCATGTGCAAGCATCCGGTGTCGCCTGATGGCTCGGCGGCGGATTATCGCCGCGATCTCGTGGAGTCGCTTTATTCCCGCATCCTGAACCAGCGTTTGAACGAACGCGTGCAGGAGGCAAACCCGCCTTACATGTACGCCGGCATCGGCAAGTCGCGCGCGGTGCGCGTGAAGGAAATGGCGTCGCAAGTCGCCGGCGTCAAAGAAGGTTTGTTTGCCGAAGGGCTAAAGGCGCTGCTCATCGAATCGAAACGCGCTCATCGGGACGGCTTTGGTGTGGCGGAGTTGGAGCGCGCGAAAACGGTGACGCTCCGCGGCTTCGAGAGAGCTTACGAGGAACGGGACAAAACGGATTCGGGAGCTTACGTGCGCGAGTATATCGGCAACTTTCTGGAAGAGGAGCCGATTCCCGGCATCGCGGAAGAACTCCGACTGGCGCGCCGGTTTATCGCGGAGATTACTCTCGAAGAAGTGAATCGCGCGGGCGACCGCTGGATCACCGAGAGCAATCGCGTGATTGTTTTTAGCGCGCCGCAGAAGTCCGGACTCACGCAGCCGACGCGGGATGAAATTCTGGCGGTGATCAAGGACGCCGAAGGCTCGGAAATTTCGGCTTATCAGGATGGGGTTTCGGACGCGCCTTTGATGAGTGCCACGCCGAAGCCCGGCAAGATCGTTTCTGAAAAGGAGCACAAGGATGTGGAGGTGCTGGAGTGGAAGTTGTCCAACGGAATTCACGTGTTGCTCAAGCCGACCACGAATAAAAACGATCAGATTTCCATGAGCGCCTTCAGTCCCGGTGGCCACAGTCTGGTGAGCGACAAGGATTATCTTTCGGGCGCGATGGCGGCGGGAATCCTTCAGCAGAGCGGCCTGGGTGATTACGACTTGATTCAATTGCGCAAAAAGTTGTCCGGAAAAATTGCGTCCGTCGGCACATCGATCAGTGACCTCTACGAAGGAATGTCAGGGTCGGCGTCGCCGAAGGATTTGGAAACCTGGTTTCAGTTGATGCACCTCCACTTCGTTGCGCCGCGTGCGGATGAAAAGACGTTTCAGTCCTACGTCACGCGCCTCAAGGTCGGGATCGAGAATCGAGATCGCAATCCGCAGGCGGTCTTCGGTGATGCGATTGAGAAGGCTGTGTATGGCGATCATCCGCGGCATCGTCCCATGACACTGGAGCTTTTGAAGGAATTGGATCGCGAGGCCGCATTGCGCATCTATCGCGACCGCTTCGCCAACGCCGCCGATTTCACCTTCGTTTTCGTGGGCGCTTTCAAGCCGGCGGAATTGCGGCCGCTCATCCTCACCTATCTCGCCAGCCTGCCCAAGCTGGATCGCGAGGAACGCGGCCGTGACGTGGGCGATGATCCGAAGCGCGGCCAATTGACCGTGGAGGTGAAGAAAGGCATCGAGCCGAAGAGTTCCGTCCGCATCACATTTCACGGCGACGCCAGGTGGAGCATGGATGAACGCTTCGCCCTGCGCGCCGCAGTCGATGTGTTGCGCATTCGGCTGCGCGAATTGTTGCGTGAAGACAAAGGTGGCGTTTATGGAGTGGGCGTGTTTGGCGACTTGGACCGTTTGCCCAAAGAAACGTTTTCCTCTGGCGTTTCCTTCACGTGTAGTCCCGCCAACGTCGCAGACCTCACTCAGGCGGCGTTGGATGAAATCAAAAATCTGCAAACGGAAGGTCCAAGCAAAGACAACCTGGAGAAAGTGCGGGAAACCTTTTTGCGAAACTACGAGAAGGGCTTGAAGGAAGACAGCTTCTGGCTCGGCAACCTGACTTTCTATCGCGAGAACGAATTGCCCTTCAGCGGCATCTTGAAACTTCCTGAACGGGCTCAAGCGCTCACCGCCAAAAAAGTTCAGGATGCGGCGCGGAAATATTTCTCATCGGAGAATCGGGTCATTGCGCGGTTGCTTCCAGAAGAGGCATAGAGCGTGAGTGGGAAGGCGAAGGAATAGCCGCGGGTGCCGGAGAAGCGAAGGAGCGGGAAAGATTCAACCGACCGGAAGAGCCACGACCAGCGCTGCAACCAGGCCGAGGACCGCAGCCATGACCAGGATGTCCATGGTCGAGAGATCCAGCCGCTGAATTCGAGATAGCATGTCGCGAAACCAGCAGCAGCGATGCCGGTAATGATTTGAGCTTGGCGATGCACGCCGGATAACGAAACGCGATCCAATTCTGGGCACCACTGTCTTATCTTGAGAGATGCTTCCAAACTGGTCTGAAAAGGGAAGGGCGCGTCTGCCCCTGCAGTTTTAAGGTGCGGG
>DATHKK010000250.1:0-10235 GCA_035489355.1 Candidatus Limnocylindria bacterium | reverse complement strand
TTACCGACATCGACGTCCCCAACCGGCGCTGTCACGGTTCCAGTTCCTTGAGGGGAAGATCGTAGGCAAAGGGCCAATTAGCTTCAGGCAGGATTGCATGGCGATCATCATTGCCGACGAATCCATTCGGGCGTTCACCTGTTCACTGCCCGGGCTTGAGCGCCTGCGCAATCTCGCGCGTGACCAGGATGGAGAACTTCTGCCGCGCATCCCGCAGTGCGTGAAGATATTCCCCCTCGGACGCCAATACTGCGACGGTGGCGCCGTGGGTGTGAATTTGTTTGTGGCGCGGCGCGCCTGCTTTCGGCTGCACGTCGAGATCCACGACCAGGCTGCCATCCACGGTTATGTACATATCCACACGACAAAGCTGAATCATGCCGCCGAGAGTGACATCGGCGTCCGCCGCCTGCGACGCGTCCACCACCTTCGCTCCTTGCGCTTCCAAATCGAACCGCAGGCCCTCGACGAGCCAGGCGGCTGGATCATTGAGCGCGTACACGTGGCTCATCACCATGCCGAATCCATTCCGCATGTTCCCGATCTCGCGCACGTTTCCTTTCTGTTTCTCCAGGGCGCGCCATTCCTTGTCCCACTGCTTGTCCTGCTCGCGCGTGAAATCCATGTATTTGAAACCGTCCAGCTCCTGAGGTTTGGTTTTCAATTCGAAGGCAACCAGGTTTGGAACAGACTCGAAGCCCTTGAGGCAAATGGTCGCGCCTTTCAGACTGTTGGTGGCGACCACGGGAACGCTCGCTCCGTATTCCTTGAGCAATATCCGCCGGCCGTTCGTGACGCAGCCGGTGCCAAGGAGCGCGACCGCGATTAAAGCCAGAAACGAAAAGAGAGAACGGCGCGTAGTCATAAACAGACCTTTCAGTGTCTTTAATCGGTTAGTGCGTTGGCCTCGCCAGGTACTTCGTGTCGGGGCTTTGCCAGCGCGGAGAAAACCAAAATAGGACCAAGCTGGGAAGATGAAAAATCGTTGAGTGTTGAGTGGATAAGGCCCAACTCGGTGGTGAGTTCAGGATGTTCTCACGCCTGGTCCTAAGCCGTCGCAGATTGGTTGAGAGTTGAGAGTTGAGGGTTGAAGGTTGAGGGAGAAAAGATCAAATCATGGACTCGTACGGGGAAACGATTCCATGAAAGCTTATCTCATCACGACCGGCGCCGTCTTCGGCCTGATCACGGTGGCGCATATTTGGCGCGCCGTCGCGGAAGGTACACACCTGGCCACGGACCCTGTGTTCCTTTTGCTCACGGTGCTTTCCAGCGCGCTCTGTCTTTGGGCGTGCCGTCTCCTTCGGCTCTCCTCTCGCTCGTGACGTGCTTGCGCACGGCGACTTTCGGATCGCGCGGTGAGATTTCAAAGTTCCTTGGATTCACGCGCGCCTTGCCGAACATTCCGCCGATGCTGGAAACGAAACTGATTCACGCGGCGCAACCGGAATCCAAACGCCTGATGATCGTGCTGCATGGTCTCGGCGACAGCATGGCGGGCTACGCGTGGGTGCCGCAGGTGATGCCGTTTCCCTGGCTGAATTATTTGCTCGTGAACGCGCCGGACGAATACTTCGGCGGTTTCTCGTGGTACGAATACGACGGCGACGCGAAGACGGGTGTGCGCCGCAGCATTCAGTTGCTGAGCGGACTTTTGGATCAGCAGCGACAACTCGATTTCCCGACCGAGCAAACCATTCTCTTCGGCTTTTCGCAGGGTTGTCTGATGACGCTGGAGACCGGGCTGCGCTACCCGCATCTCTTCGCCGGATTGATTGGGCTAAGCGGCTATGTGCTCGATCCGCAAACATTGCTGCGCGAGGCTTCGCCCGCTGCCAAACAGCAGCGCGTGCTCGCGACGCATGGGCGGCAGGACCCGCTGATTCCGTTCGCTGACGTGAAGAAGCAGATGGAGCAACTCAAGACCGGAGGCATTCCTATCGAGTGGCACGAGTTCGACAAGCCGCACACGATTATCGAGGAAGAGATCGTGTTGATGCGTGGGTTCATCGCGAAAGCGTTTGGACAAGCCGTGGGATAAATATTTCTCTCGCTGCGTAGCTGGCCTTTACTGACGCGCATGAATCCACATCACCAATTCGTCGCCGACTACGCGCGGCTCGCGAAGGAAGGCCAGAGCTGGCCGCTCGGCGGTTTTCCGAACTGCCCGCGGCCACAGCTCGCGCCGGACGCGCCGAAAGTATTGATCTTTTCTCCGCATCCGGACGACGAGGTGATCATCGGCGGCCTCGCGCTGCGCTTGTTGCGCGAAGCGAAATGGAACGTCATCAACGTCGCTGTGACCCAGGGCAGCAATCCGGCGCGTCAGGCGGAGCGACTGGCTGAGTTGCACGCGTGCTGCGAGTGCATCGGCTTTGGCCTGGTGCAAACGGCGCCAAACGGCCTGGAGAAAGTGAATGTGAAAACGCGCGAGCAGGAGCCGCCGTTCTGGGCGCAGTCGGTGAAAGTTATCGCCGACATCGTCGCGCAGCATCAGCCGCGCGTGATTTTTTTCCCGCACCACGCTGATTGGAACAGCTCGCACATCGGCACGCACTTTCTGGTGATGGATGCGCTCAAGTACCTCGGCGGAAACTTTTCCTGTTATGCCGTGGAGACGGAGTTCTGGGGCGCGATGGCTTCGCCGAACCTGACCGTGGAAGTGAGTCCGCGAGACTTGGGCGACTTGATCACTGCACTGACCTTCCACGTCGGCGAAGTGAAAAGGAATCCGTATCACTTGTCGCTACCCGCGTGGATGATCGACAACGTACGGCGTGGCGGCGAACTCGTCGGCAGCCAAGGCGGCACGGCGCCTGACTTCACGTTCGCCACGCTTTATCGGCTGCGCAGATGGTGCGGTGGTTCGCTCCAAAACGTTTTGGCCAAAGGCCGCAGCCTTCCATGCAACGATGATGTCGCGGCATTGTTCGCGAGTTGAACAAACGGGCCTGAAAAATCATCTGCGTCCACCCGGGACGGAAGGCACGAGAATGGCGGCGGCGGTCTTCCCGTGCTGATTCGTTTTGCTGGAAATCAAAAGCAGCCCGCCATCCTTCGGGACTCGGACGCGTCCGCCGAACGCGGCATTGGTGTGGATGAAATAGCCGGTCGTTCCTTCGACATCGGGCGGAGTGCCGCGGTGCAACACGCGCTCCGACCACGTGAGAAACGACGTCAGTTCCAACGACTCGTCGCGTCCGCGCGAAATCCAGGCGTCGAGCCACCAGCCCACGTATTCGAGATGCAGATTCGTGGACGCGCCAACGGCCACGGAGTTCACCATTTGCATCTGAGATTGGTTGTCCTCCCGCATGATGGTTCCGGGAACTGAGATCACTTTCGCGCCGGGCAGAGTCTTGAGTGATTCCGAGAACGTGCTCCCGTCCGTCACAATCCAAACCTGTTCGCCCGCGTGATTCGTGGATTTGGAAATGACGCCGGACAAATCCACCAGCGCCCGCGGCGAATCGAATTCGAGCAACACTCCGCGCACGTTCACGAGTTTGGGAACGCCGACGACCACGTTTTTGACGCGGAGCAACTGCCGCTTCACCGGCCACATCCAGCGGCCGAGGAACGCGAGCCGGGGCCGGCGTACACCGGGCGAACTCGTCAACCATTCGACGCTATCGCCACGCGTCGTGAGAAAAATCAGAGCGGTCAAAACGCACAAGGAAACGAAAATCCAAGCGCGGCGTTTCGACAGCAACTTCATCCGGCGAGACTACGCGCTGGAAGTGCCGCATGAAATTCCAAAGACCACCGAGTTGGCGGGCGGCACGGACGTCGCTTCGTTAAGCGGGAGACTTTCAAAATACCCCCGGAAATTCCCGCCAGATTCTTCTCGCGCGGAGAAAGGGATGTGGTTTGGATGGGCATGCCAACTCACTTGGCTTATGCGTAACGAGCACAGAGATTCCTCCGACAGCACGACGTTGCATCTCGACCAATTTGCTGCGGGCACACCTACGCAGATCGGAACGGAAACTGGCCTGACCGTGGTGATCAAGCGCGCCAGCGCGGAGGCGGCCGAACAATCGTCCACTCCTATTCTGGTTCCCAAAGAAGGCGGTGCTTTGCCGCCCAAGGAAATGCTCGGCGCGGTGAGTTATTGCTACGCCAAAGGTGTGTATGAGTCCGAGGAAATCGAGCGCAAGATGATGCACGATCCGACGCTGCGCGAGTCCGTTCACGGCGAGGTGCCGGACGCCAATGCCATTCGGAGATTTCGCCGCCTGAACCGCACCGCGATTCAACAAACGCTGGAGAAGGCGTTTGGTTTTATACGCCGAAAGCAAAAGGCGGATCTGCTGAAGCCGCTGCCAGGACAACCGACGATTCCGCCAGCTCAAGCAACGCTCGACGACAGCACGGTGTTCTACGTGAAACGCGAGGCGGAAGAACGCGTGCAGCAGGCGGCGTTCATCGACAACATGTCGAAGGATTGAGTTGTCCTCGGCCCGAACGATTCAGATCTCCACAAAAGCAAACGAAGGCACGGACCGAAGAGATCTCAGTTGCGGATCAATGTGTGGGGAGGGCCAAACGGTTCGCCTGACGTTCCCCGGCCAAAGCGAAGCAACACATGGAGACTTGTTCGCTTCGCTTTTTTTGTTTCCTTCTGTTCCACCTGAATCGCTCCGGCTTAGCCAGCGCGCTTTCGCTGGAAAGCCCGCACGAAATTCCAAATGCCTTAACCTCGCCGATTCGCTTTGCTGCGATCGTATGAATGACGAACGCAACAACAGCCCGTGGCCCGATGGGATTGGTGACATCGTGATCCATTGCGGGCGAAGTCATTCAGTTCGTCGTTTCCAGCTTGCTTGAGGTTTTAGACGGTCTTTAACTACGCGCAAACGCCACCCCATTTATGGACCTTTTCCTCGCATACGTGCTCTGCTTCGGTGTCGGGCTTGTCTTCACTCTTATCAGCGCGTTCATGGCCGACGTGTTCGGCGGACATGACGCTGGCGGTGGTCACGAAGGCGCCGGTGGCCACGCTGAAGCCGGCTTCGAGGGCAGCGACATGCCGGGTTTCTCCGCGCTCAGCCCGACCACGATTGCGTCGTTCATCACCGCGTTCGGCGGCATCGGCATGGTGCTCTCGAAGATCGAGAAAACCAGCAGTCCGTGGATTAGCGTGCCGTTGTCCGCGGTCGGTGGATTCGTGATCGCTGGAATTGTCCTCGCCCTGTTTCGAACCGTGTTTCGCCACACGCAGGCTTCCAGCGAAGCGCGCGTTTTCAAACTCATCGGCACGACAGGAACGATCATCACGCCCATCCCGGCCAACGGCGTGGGCGAGATTGCTTACGTGAACGGCGGCACGCGCTACACCGCGCCGGCACGCAGTTTGAGTGGCAACGAGATTGGCAACGGTAAGCCGGTTAAAATCGCACGCATCGTTGGTTCACAATTTTACGTCGAACTCATCTGAAAGTTTTCAGCAATCAGAAACCCAAAACTCGAAACTCGAAACCTTAAACGCAACGACGCCCATGAACATCACTCCTTTTCTCGCACAGTTTAACCTGCCCGCCGGTTGGGGGCTGACCGCCGTGGCCATCGTGGGCGTCGTCCTCGTGGTTTTCGTTTTTGCGATGGTGTGGGCAAGCCGCTACACGAAGGTGGGCCCCAACGAAGTGCTCGTCGTCTCCGGCCGCCAATACAAAATGACCGACGCGGATGGTGCCCAGCACGTACGCGGCTTCCGCATCGTGAAAGGCGGCGGCACCTTCGTGTTCCCGGTCATTGAGAAGGTGGACATCCTTTCACTCGAACTGCTCACCATCGATGTAATGACGCCGGAAGTTTACACGAGCAAAGGCGTGCCGGTGAAAGTGGATGGCGTCGCGCAAATCAAAGTGAAGGGCGACGACATTTCCATCGCCACCGCCGCTGAACAGTTCCTCAGCAAAGATACCGCCGCGATCATGAACATCGCGATGCAGACGATGGAAGGCCATCTGCGCGCGATTCTCGGTACGATGACGGTCGAGGAAATTTACCAGAACCGCGATGCGTTCGCGCAGAAGGTGCAGGAAGTGGCCGCGGGCGACATGGCGAACATGGGCCTGGGCATCGTGAGTTTTACCATTCGCGACATTCGCGACACGCAGGGCTATCTCGACGCGCTCGGCAAACCGCGCATCGCCCAGGTGAAACGCGACGCGCAGATCGCCCAGGCCGAAGCCGACCGCGACGCGATGATCAAATCTTCGCAGGCCACGCAAGCCGGTCAGGAAGCGAAGTTCCTGGCGGACACGAAAATTGCCGAGGCCCAGCGCGATTACCAAAGCAACGTGGCGCAATACCAGGCGGCGGTGAACCAAAAGAAAGCCGAAGCCGACCTCGCGTATGATTTGCAAAAGTTCAAGACCGGCCAGCTCGTGAAAGCCGAAGAAGTGCAGGTGCAAATCATCGAGAAGCAAAAGCAGATCGAGTTGCAGCAACAGGAAATCCAGCGTAAGCAACGCGAACTCGAAGCTAACGTGCAGAAGCCTGCCGACGCCGAGCGCTACAAAGTCGAAACGCTGGCCAACGCGCGCAAGTTCCAACTCGAAGCGGAAGCCGCAGGCGCTGCGGCCGCGACGAAGGCCACCGGTTTCGCCAATGCCGACGTGAACAAAGCCACTGGTATCGCAGATGCCGAAGCCAACAAGGCCAAAGGTCTCGCCCAGGCCGACATCATCATGGCGCAAGGCAAAGCCACCGCCGAAGCCACGCGCCTCAAGGCCGAAGCCTTTCAGCAATACAACGAAGCTGCCGTCATCGAATTGCTCGTCAAAGTGCTGCCCGAAATCGCGGGCCGCATCAGCGAGCCACTCTCGAAGATGGAGAAGATGGTCATCATCAATTCCGGCAATGGCCCCGGCGGCGGCGCGAGCAAGCTCACTGGCGACATCACGCAAATCATGGCGCAGTTGCCGCCGGTGCTGGAGAGCCTCACTGGAGTGAAGTTTGAGAAGTTGCTGGAGCAGGTACCGGCGTTGAAGAATGCGATGGGGAAGGGTGAGAAGGGTTGATTGCCCCCAAATTTGCGAACGCATTCACTTTCGGCTTTGGCCAACGGCTGATAAATTCATCAAACCATGAACCTGAAAATCGTAATCGAACCCGGCGAGGACGGATACTTCGTGGCCCATTGTCCTTCGCTGAAAAGCTGCTGGTCGCAGGGCAAGACGCGCGACGAGGCGTTGAAGAACATTCGCGAGGCGATCGATCTTTATCTGGAGCCGTCGCCGGAAGAACTTTCTTCCAACAGCAAACGCGAAATCGTCGAGTTGATTGTATGAAGCTGCCGCTGCTGTCAGGACGGCAGGTGCTGGCGGCATTGCAGCGACTCGGCTTCATTGAAATCCATCGCAAAGGAAGTCACGTGAAAATGCAGCATCCTGATGGAAGGAGAATCGTGTTTCCGTTTCATGACGAGGTTGACCGTTACACGCTCAAAGGTGCATTGCGCGACGGCGGCGTCGAGATAGAAGACTTTCTGCAGTCGGTGAAATGACCGGTATGCGCCTCTTCGAAGCCATCGTAGATGCCAATCACCGCGCAGCCCGCGGCGAGAAGGCTGGTTTGCGGCCCAATGACTTCGCCGACTCGCTACCCATCGTTGCGCTGACCTGCATTGATCCGCGGTTGAATCCGCTCATGCCGGAAGTGCTCGGCATTCCGGAAGAACATTTCATCTGGCTGCGCAATGCGGGGAACATCATCACCGGGCCGATGAGCAGCACGTTGCGTTCGATTGCGCTGGCCTGCGCGGTGAAGGGCGGACGAGAGATCGTCATCATCGGGCATACGGACTGCCGGGTGCGGCACACTTCGGCGTTCGAACTGATGGATCGTTTCCGCGCGCTAGGCATCGAGCGCTCGAAGTTGCCGGACAATCTGAACGAATTTTTTGGATTGTTCGCGAGCGAGCGCGCGAATGTTTTGAAGGCGGTGGACTTCGTTCGCCAAAGCCCGCTCATCGGTCCGGCCATTCCCGTACACGGCTTGCTGGTGGACATCCAGAGCGGCGCGCTGGAATGGCTGGTCAATGGTTACAACGCGCTGGGAACAGCGACGAGTGCCGCCGCGCGCGAAGAGAAGTGGACGTTGCCGTCATTCGATCTCGGCACGATGAAGTTTCCTGAAATGAAAATCGGCGAAGGCGCGGGCGTGGCCGATCTTCTGCCATCGCTTCCCGCTGAAGCCATCGAAAAACCCGCGGAGCCAAAGCTGAAAGTGCAGCCACGCGAGCGCGAGCCGGTGCCGATTCCGCCACGGATTTTGCGCGGGCCTCCCAAACAACGATAGGCAGCGCTTACCGCCCGGGCCGCAAACCAGGTTGATCTTTCAGCGGCGCGAAGTTGCCTTTCTCGCAGCACGCGACAAAAGTTTCTGTCACGGACTTCAGTTCTTCCCAGCGCGCGCGAATCGTCTTCGCTTCTTTCGCATTGATTTGATTGTCCGCCGCCGCGGTCGCAATCACGGCCAGGAGGTCCGCGAACTCCTGAACGATTTGGTTCGTCGCGGGAATCAGGTAATCGGGATGGGCATGATGCGTCTTCGGATTCTTGATATAGAACCCGCCCGCCTGCTGGCACAGCCACTGGAGAATCTTTTCGTCCTGCGAGCAGCGATAGAGCGCGGCCACGCGTTCGAGGGGATTGCCGGTGGGCGGGCCATCGGGCGTGGGCGGCTCGGCCCACTTGTAAACGAGCGAGAGGGACAGATCCAAATCGGCGGAGATTTCTTTGGGGCTGCACTTCTCGAACACCTCGCGCAGCACTTCGTGCGATTGCATGGGCGGATTGAACATCGTGGCGGGCGAAACGTGAAGCGTGAACTCGGCGCGAAACTTTGAATCTTGAACTTCGAACCTTGAACCTTGAACAAAGAGTGAATGCACGTCGCCCATCTGCGCCTTCGCGATTTCCGCAATTACGCGCGGATGGACGTGGATTTCACGGCCGGCTTTCACGTGCTCGTCGGCAACAACGCGCAAGGCAAGACGAACGTCCTGGAGGCGATTTACCTGCTGGCCACGCTGCGTTCGTTTCGCGGCGTGGGCGGCGCGCAGATGATTCGGCATGGGCAAAAAGGATATTTCGTCGGCGCGACGGTGGTCAGCCAGGGCGAGCACGAGATCAAAATCTATTGGTCGAGCGCGGAGCGAAAGCTGTCGCTCAACGCACAGCCGGTGAAAAAGCTGACGGATTATCTCGGCGTGCTGCGCGCCGTGGTTTTCTGCACCGAGGATTTGCAACTGGTGAAGGGCACCGCGCGCGGACGGCGCAGATTTCTCGACTTGCTGCTGGCGCAAACGTTCCCGGCTTACCTGCCCACGTTGCAGCGTTACGCACAGTCGCTCCGTTCGCGCAATGCTTTGCTGAAACGGCGCTCGTTCGACGAAGTAGCGTTGGAAAGTTTCTCGCAAGAACTCATCACGCTCGGCGAAGAGATCACGAAGCTGCGCCGCGAATTGATTCCCAAACTCTCACCGCTCGCGAAACTGGCGTATCGGCGCATCGCAAATGACGCGGAGGAATTGCGGCTCGAATACCAGCCCAGCATCAAGCGCGATTTCGCGTTGGAACTGGCGCAGTCCCGCGAGCGCGAGCGCACCTATCGCATGACGGTGGTCGGTCCGCACCGCGACGAAGTGCAGTTGCTGCTCAACGATAAATCGGCCGCACAATTCGGCAGCGAAGGCCAGAAGCGCACGCTAGCCATTGCATTGAAAATGGCTCAAGCGGAATACGTCACCGGCATCCACGGCACGCCGCCAGTGTTGCTCATCGACGACGTGATGGGCGAACTCGACACGAAGCGGCGCAGTGGATTGCTGCCCTTGCTCGAACGCGCTCATCATGCTCGCGGGCAAGTTTTCATGACCTGCACCGAAGAGAATTGGCCCCGTGAATTGGGGCGCGACTTGCAGCGATGGCGCGTGGAAGGTGGCGCGCTACACAAGCAGTGAAACGCGGCCGCGCTGAGCGACGCATGAACGTGTGCGGGATTTTCAATCATCGCTCCGCGACGAACGTTCTGTGGGTGTGCCGAACCGTGGCTTGAAAGCCACGGCTACCATCACAAAGTCGCTCCGCGACTCCCGGGGAACTACGACAAGATGTGGCTCATGGCAGATTTCGGAGACAAGCTCGGCCAACAGATTGTTTCACAGACAACCCCGGAAAAAGTTTATACAAATTCACTCGGACTGGTGTCTATCGGGTGAAAAC
>DATHKK010000249.1:0-4507 GCA_035489355.1 Candidatus Limnocylindria bacterium | reverse complement strand
GAGCAGAATCAGGCCGGTGCTCACGTGCGTGTCGAACAAGGCCACGCCATTCGGCGAAGCCGAGAAGTGCTCGAAGTGAACGCGATACGCGGCCCGCGTTCCCGCATTCGCCGGCACCTGCACGGTGAGAAACGCAAGGATGGAATCTCCCGACAGGCCGGAGATACCCGTATCAAGCCACGCCGCGGCGTAATTGTTGAGACCGTGTGAGTCGCTGAACTCTGGATTGTGAAACACCGGGGAAGTCTGGAATTGAATCGAGGCCGTCATGGCCGGCGACCCATCCAAAGCCTCGATCGTCACATTCAACATCATCACGCGGGCGTGGTAGCCGGTTTCGACTTTGAGACGCACCGGAAGTTCGAGGATCGTGTTCGGACCAGTCAACGTGTCTTCCACGGTCAACTCGGCTGTGGGACGTATTGCCGGCGCGAGAGTCGCGGCGCGCTTGGAAGCAGCGGTCAATGTCGCGGGTTGGCCAAAGCCGCTGGTCAGCGTATTCGGCACTTCGACGACCTGGCGCACGCCGTTGGACCAGTAGCGGGCAAACCACTTGAGCGTTGGGTCGAGCGAGCGGCGGAAAGTCACCCACACGTCATCGACGTTGAGATCGTTGTCGCCCATCATAATGCCGTTGATCGAAACATCATCTCCGAAATCCGTCCCGACGGAACCATCAGAAGAGTCCATGGCATTGAATAGATCGCTGTCCGGTATGGCCGTGTTTAGCCCATAGGCGACGGTCTGGAACAGATCAATGACGTCACTGTTGGCGATATTGGCGTCACCGAAATCTCCCGCGTTGAACCAGCGGAAGGGAACGTTATCACCCACGAGGTAGAGACGTGACCCCAAGGTCACGCGTTTGATCGTGTTGAGTGCGCCAGCACCGAGCGAGCCGTCCGTTGGGACGCGCAAATTAAGCGGGGTCGAAACCCCATCCGTGGTTCCCGAGGGGTTCTGAAGAGCGATCCGGAACGCTGCTCCATTGGGAGCACCACTCGGAATGGACAAGCGATATGCACCCAGGATCACTTTTTCGCCGCTGAACATGTTATTCTTTGCGAGCGAGAAGCTGATCAATGTCTGTGCAAGTGTGTCATAAAGATTCGTTTTGGTGTACCGCTCGAACCATCCAATACCCAGCAGATTGATACTGCTATTCAAAAACGTATCGCTGGGCGGAATTGGCTCGTAGTAAGTGGTTCCGGGAATTGGTTTCATCAGCATCGACACAAATCCTGAATCGAAAGGATTCAACAGAACTCCTGTTTCTCCTGTGGCACTCAAACTCATCTGGAAGGTGTAAGCCTTTTGTCCGTTGGCCACGCTCAAAGTTACAGGGGCATAAAAGCTCTGCCCTGCCGCACCCACGAAATCGCTCGAAGCTTCGCCTGATTCGAAACCAAAGCTCACGACGTTCGTGCCGATAACTGAGACAACATTCGTGCCGATGATCACATCGTTCGTGGAAACGCCAGTGGAGTTCGTTCCGAACACCGGGCTGCCTTCCAGGCCGGTCCCGGTCGCGCGGCGGATCAAGTCATAATAAGTTTCAGTGACAAACAGCGTGCCCTGGGGAGTGAAGGTCACACCCACCGGCAGGCGAGCGGCGGCGGTGCCCTCTTCTCCGCCTGTGCCGTCTCTCCAACCGGGAAACGGTTTGAGCCATTCCTTGGAGGACATGCCGTAGAGTGTGGTCACGATGTTGTTCGTGCCGACCACACGCACACGATTATTTTTGTAATCCGCCACCACGAGCGTGCCATTGGGCGCGGCCGCGATGCCGTAGGGCTGGTTGAACTTCGCCGCGAGGCCCGAACCGTCGCTGTAGCCGGCGCCATTACCGCCCGCCAGAAGCACGGACGTTCCCGTGAATGGGTCCACGGTATAGACCGCGTGTCCGCTGGACTCGGTGATCGCGAGCAGTCCGCTCGGGAGCAACGCGATGCCGCGCGGCTTGCGAAAGCCGGAAGCTACCAGAGTGATCGTTCCATCGGGCGTGATTTGTCGCACGGTGCCGCCGAGTTCCGTCACGAAGACGGTGCCGGTGCTCGTCAACACCAGCGCCGTGGGGAGGCGTAATCCGCTCACGGTCTGAACCAATGAACCGTTGCCGGTAAACTTACGCAGGCTGCCGTCGCCTTCCGTGAGCACGTAAACAAGGTTCGAGGAATTCACGGCCACGGCCACGGGCAGGCGGAGCTTCGAGATGAGGGTCGTAGTCTGGCTGTCCGCTTCGCCGACGTGGGTGATCTTGCGGATCTTTCCATTGCTGCGATCGGCGATCAGCAGGTTGCCGTTCGTGTCGAGAGCAACACCGAAAGGATTGTTGAACTTGGCGAAGCTGAACGTCCCGCCATCGGTGGAACCTGCGGGTTTCGGGCTGGTCAGGTTGGGACCGCCACCCAGCGTTTCCACCAGCGGAGCAGCGTCGGCCACGAGCGAGCCGAGCATTGCGGCCAGCACCGCGGCGGGTCCGCGCCATTTGCGAAAGAAGTTGTTCATAAGGCGTTTTCCGTTGAGGTTTACGCGTGATTACTTGGCCGGGTCCGTCGTCGCATCCGGACGGGTCGGCGCGGACAAGGGCTTGCCCTCATCCGTGTCCGCCGTCTTCTTCGGCTTGGTCCAGTCGTACGGATGCGCGCTGTCCATGAAGGACATCTTCGGTTCGGGACGATCGGCCATCTTCGTTTGCAGGAAGTCCGAGCTGGAGGCATTGAAATCGTAGTCGCCCACGATGGTCGGGGTGATGAAGACGACCAGGTTCGCCTTGTCGCGCTGCTTGTCGCTCTTGCGGAAGAGCGCGCCCAGGAACGGAGTGTCTCCGAGGATCGGCACCTTGTTCACGGCGTGGGACGTGCGGTCGCTGATCAAACCGCCGAGGACGAGCGTGTAGCTGCTCGGGATGACCACGTGCGTTTCCATGCGGCGAATCGCGTAAATGTTCGCCGTGTTCTCGAAGCCGTTGACGATCTGGCGATCCACCGCGGAGATGTCTGACACTTCAGGAATGACCTTCAGTGAAATGTTGCTGTTGGCCGCGATGTGCGGCGTGACCTGGAGGATGGTGCCAAGGTTGGTGTAAGTGATTTCCGATCCCGCCGGACTGTTCGCCGAGCCAGGAGTGATTTTGAAGATAGGGAATGCACGGGTCACGGACAAGATGGCCTGCTGGTTGTCCAGTGTGACAGCACGCGGAGTGGCCACCACTTCGGTGTCTGTATCCGAGTTGAAGAATGAGATGACCGCGCTCAGGCCATCGGCGCTTAGAAAGGCCGTGGCCGGATGAAAGCCTTTCACACTGTCGAGCGTGATGCCGCCATTGACGGGGCTATACGTCGTGGACTCCGTGGTGGTCGAGTTTGGCCTGGAGGGAACTGCGCCGCCGCCGCCACCAGTGTCGGTCCTCGGGATGCCCGGGCGGACAGTGGTGGTGAAACCATCGACGATGCGTCCGTTGCCGTAGGTGACTTGCTGGTTCTCGAAGGTGCCGCCCCAGTCGATGCCTTTGACGCTCTTCGGATTCTTCGCCGTTTCCCAAATCTGGGCTTCGATGAGCACCTGGCGCGTGGGCGTGTCGAGCTTGGCAATGGTGGCTTCGATGCCCGGAAATTCCTTCTCTGTCGTCACCACGATCAGTTGGCTGGTCCGCAGATCACCCATCACCTGGCTGCGTGGATCGATAAACGTCTTCTTCAAAATCTCCACGACGTTCGTCGGTTGGATGTTCTTGAGCTGGATGATTCTCGTGACCAGCGGCTCGGCTGCCGCCGGATCTTTCACAGTGATGCGCGACACCCTGATGCGCGGATCGTGAATGATTTGCAGGTTGTAAGTGTCGAGGACGGCGGTGAGCGCGTCGTTCGCGCTCACGTTCTCCAGGCGCAACGTCACGTTCGGCTGGTTCGTGATCGTCGAGAGCTTGGGGTCGGGCAAATAGTTCAAGCCCGCCTGGCGCGCCAGGTTCTTCACCGCGTCGATCAACGGCACGTCGTCGATCACGATGAGCGGCACCAGTTCATTGGTGACGCCGGTGGTGCTGACGCTGACGGGCGCGACTTCCGCCGGCGCGGCCGGCGCAAGGGCCGGCACAGGGTCAGCGGCGGGAGTGTTGGCTGGTGCAGCCGGAGCTGCGTTGGTCGGCGCCGCAGGAGAAGCCGGGGCCGGATCATTTTGACTCCGGGCCACGGTCGCGAGCGCGATACAGCCAGCCAAGAGCAGGACGTGTGTTTTCATAATTGTTTTAGGTTATTCGGTTCTGAACGGGATTTAGTTAAATGCCTTCTCTGAGTTTGAGTTCCTTGATCTCGCCCAGGCCTTCGAGCTCGATGATAACTGACCGGTCGCGGATTTCCCGGCAACGGATCTTGAGGAACCGCCCGCCGCAGCGAATTTCGGCGAGTTCGCCGACGCCCACCGTGGAGGAGTTGATGAGCGCGAGCATTTGCCCGCGCGTGCCGGAAAGTCCTTTGAGCACCAAGAGGTTGAAAAGCTCGCTCGGCGG
>DATHKK010000248.1:0-5004 GCA_035489355.1 Candidatus Limnocylindria bacterium | reverse complement strand
GTAGGCCAGGTTCGCGAAATTCGTGAGGCACCAAACCTCGCGCTTTGAAAAGAAGTTCTTTCTGAATGCGACAGATTCTTTTTTGAACCACGTCATTGCAGGCACCAGCAGACCTACCACGCCATTCGCCGCAATGTGCTCGCCAACTTCCCAGAGAAATGCTTCGGAGATTTGATTCCCGCCCGTCGGATGAGTGGTTTTGTGCGATGAGATCCATTTTCCAGCGTAGAAATGTTCGTGATCAGGTGTTGGTACACCTTTGACCTCTGCCCACGGCGGATTTCCAACTACCCAATCGAATCGCTGGTCGCGGAGCCGAGCCTGCCATTCTCCAGTTGAATCGAAGAAGTCATCTTTGAAGATATTCGTGCCACGAAGACTCGGAAGCTTGAACGTCGTGTTCTCCAAATCGGGAGGGCTGACGTAGTCGAGCAGCGTAAGGATCAAACTCAACTCCGCGACGCGGCACGCGTCATCATCTCGGTCGATTCCAAAAATATGGTTTGTAAGGAGTTCGCGAAGCTCTTTTGTTTTGAGACAGCGCTTTTCTGAGCGCATTCTCTTCTCAATGAGCCGCCGATAACATTGAACGAGGAAGGCGCCCGACCCGCACGAAGGATCGAGTACGCGCATCCCCTCCTTCAAAGGGCGTTTCCGCTCCATCTCGGAAATCACGTAATCAGCCAAGGGGATGGGAGTGTAGTACGCGCCAAGCGTCTCGCCTCGTGTTTCTCCATCTGTCTCTTCCGCGTCATGCAAAAACTGTTCATAAACACAGGAGAGAGTTTCGATTGGGATGTGAGAGAAGTCGTACGCTTGAAAGTCGAGATGCAGTTGTCCGCTGGCAGAGTCACCTGCGAAGACGCCGGCTGCGAGTCGAAGCTGAGCTTGTGAGATATTCGACAACGCTTCATCACCAAGTTGGAACACTGAACCATTGAGCCATCCTTGGAGTTCGTCGTTGACGGCACGAAAGGCTTTTAGAGTCGCATTACGGCTAAACAAATCCTGTGGAGCAATGGACCACTTTTCCAGTTTGCGATCCGAAAGAATGCCGCGATGTCGCAGGTAGTAGAGATAAACAAACTTTCCGATGAGTCCGTGAGATGCCTCACGATTCATCCCTTCCTTTTGCAGACACTGGTCGAGGTCTTTGAGGTGGCTGAGGAGGCGTTCATCGACGCGCTCGCTTGGATTTGCGGCATGCCCCCATCGCTGCCAAATCGTGCCATCGTCTATGGATGAAGCATTGAACGCCGAAAGGTCGTGCAAAACCGCAGCGATGTTTGCGACGGAAACCAATGCGTTATCTTCATCACGGCTGAACGAGAACCCGGGATAAACGCGAACCGTTGACCGAGAGGCAACGATGAGGAACGGAACCAGATTCTGATTCCAAACGATGCGATGGATTGCTTTCGCGGTTGAATCGGAATCCGTTTCAAAAACGTAAACAACCGGGACTGCAGGAGCACCGGCTTCTTCCTGCAAAATGTATGTCCCGAGAAAACTGCAATCTTCACCCGCTTCGGATTTCTCTTCACAGACTTGTGCCGTGTGCCGGATTGCAAAGGAAAGCTCACTCGCAGGAAGTCTGTCCGCCTCGGTCGCAGGAAGAAACTTCCGCGAATCGCGATAGCCAAGTGCTTCGATTAACTGTGAGTTTGCCATTTCGGATGAATGTTACCGTCGAGCGTGGGACAAACTCCGTCCAACATCGCAGAATTTATCGATTCTGACACTCACGCGTGCGTTCCGGGTGAACGTATAGCAAAGGAGTCAACATCTGCGAGTTCAATGCAGGTTGGGTTTCCTGCACCATTTCCCTAATGCCTCCGGACCCCGGAGATCTCGAGTGAGGATTCATTCCTTTGGCCACAACGCTGGCGCCTTGAAATTCTCCATCGCCGTTCGCTTCGTGCCCGTTACTCCCGGCAGGAAATCAATGCCCGTCACGCGTTCGATTTCGCCGATGGTGGTGATGTGGCTGGTGACGTAATTAATCCACGCGTCGCCGGTGTGCTTGGCGTCGTCGTGCGGGAGGAGGATGGCGATGGATTCGCTCGCGCCGAGGGCCTTCTTCTTGAAAATGATTTTGTAGAAGTGCGTGGGGATCGCCACCCGGTTGCTCGGGGCCACGCGCCGCGCCGCGTCGTCCGCATCGCGCACGTGGTCGCCGTTCTGGTCAAATATCGAGCCGGTGATCACAAAGAGGTCGCCACGGTTTTGCGTCCAGACGCGCACCAACGATTCGAGCCGTTCCCAGGTGTGCCGGTTAAACGTGTCGTGCTGCGGCGTCATGTTTGAATAGAGGTAGGTGTTGATCATCATCGCTTCGCTGGCCTTGAAATCGGCGTTGGGCGCGAGATGGCCCTGGTCGTAGGTCTTTTCGAGATAATCGGTGCAGAAGCCGGCGGAGTTGGTGGGCAGGCGCGGGTCGGGCCGGAAGCATTCCACGCGGTCGCGTTCCCGGAGGATGTTATTTTTGGTGATCTTGTAAGCGACCCAGAGCGGGACGCGCAGGTCGTCATCGTACCAGGTGAGGTACTCCTTTTGGTGGAGGAGATGTTCGGAAGTGTCCGGCGGGGCGCCGGGCACGACAGGCGAGGCGCCTGTGGTCCCCCGGCGCGGCAGGCCGTAGGCGACGTGTTTGGTCTCAGCAGCTTTCTTTTGCGCGGGCGTGAGGAGGAGCGCCTTGTTGTATTGCGCCTCCCTCGCATCGGAAACCTCACAGCTCGGGCATAACGGTTCGGCGGCGCGGGCGGGAATAAACGAAATGGCGATGAGGACGAACCAAACAATTAGAGCATGGCGCTTCATAGCAGGTTTGTGCGTTGGCCTCGGTCGGGGCTTGTGTTGGGCGGTAGCGGAGCAGGAAATTCAAACGCTGAGAAGCTGAAAAGCTGAAAAGCTAGAATGACGAAGAGGTTGAGAGTTGAGGGCCGGAATGGGAAACGAACATCGAACATTCAACTGTCAGCGTCGAACCAGCCCGGCCACCGGCTTCCATTCCTGGTGAGCATTTCGGCGAAGATGGCGTCCAATGCTGAGTCACCGAGTTATGAAAACATTCGCTGCTATCGCCCTGGTTGCATTGCTGGCCTTGAATGCCTGGCTGTTTCTGAAACAGAAACGTTTGGAGGAACGAATCGAGACCCTTCAATCGAGCCACGCGCAACTGACGCAGGAACTGGCCAGCGGCGCTCGTCTCTCCCCGGAAGCAGTGCGCGCTGCGGAGGCGCGACTCGCACACGCGGAACAATTCATGGACGCGGTGGAGAATCGGCTGACGAATGCGACGGCGGTGCTGGGCACCTTGCAGTCAGCCGCGCAGCGCAGCCTCTCGCCGAATGGAGCTTTGGGTCCTCGAATCTGGAATCCGGGAGCGACCCGCGTCCAGGGCGCTGCTGGTGATCCCGAAGCGACTTCCCTTCCTCCGGGCTTGAGCGCGCCTGCGTTGCAAGTCGCCTCCAGCCACACGCCGGACGGCCAGCTTCAGCAGCGGAGTTGGGGTCCCGAACAGGTGGTCGGTCCGCCCAACACCCACGCCGCCGGCGACATTCCGACCGCCTGGGCGCCGCTCTCCAGCGCCGGTCAAGGCGAGGAGTGGCTGCATGTCAGTTACGAACGTCCGGTGGAAATTTCCGAAATCAACGTGCGCGAGACGCACAATCCCGGTGCCATCTCGAAGATCACGGCCATGATGCCGGACGGGAGCGAAGTGCTGGTGTGGGAAGGAACGGAGCCGAAGTCCGAAGCGCCCGTGGACATGAGTTTCAGCGTGCCGGCAGGGGTAAGCGCGAACTCAGTGAAGGTTTACCTCGATCGCACCCGGGTCCCGGGCTGGAACGAAATCGACGCGGTGGAACTCATTGGCCGCGATGGTTCACGCCAGTGGGCGACGTCGGCCAAGGCCAGCAGTTCCTTCGCAGGACCGCGCTGAGGTTCGCGCCGGATAGTGAGACGCGGTTTTTCTTTGGCGGCGTGCCCAGGGTCACGCGTGCGTTGCCGGGCGACACCATTCTCGTGCTCACGAATTGAGGCTGTTACACCTGCCAGCACAAAGCATTCACGGTGCAAACTGATATTTGATCAGGGCCAGCGCAGACGGTAGTAACGCTGCGGAACGGCGGACGCGTTTGTGTCCGTGAAAAGATACCGCGGCGTGGCAGGGCCGAGGAGAAACCAGTTCATGAGGTTCGTCGTGTATTCCACGCTGAACGCGCCTGCGGTGGAATTGGAGAGCGCAAAGGTCACATTTGATCCGCCCAGTCCAGCCACGTTGGTCATCCGGAGCCACGCGCTCGTGCTGTAGTATTCGGCGAGGAACGCATTCAGTTCCGTGGCGTCCACCACGCCGTCGCCATTGAAATCGC
The DNA here is from genome assembly GCA_035489355.1 of Candidatus Limnocylindria bacterium. Lineage (GTDB taxonomy): Bacteria > Verrucomicrobiota > Verrucomicrobiia > Limisphaerales > SIBH01 > JANNGC01. The sequence goes on along the minus strand of DATHKK010000248.1, from coordinate 628 downwards.
CAGTCCGCGGCGGGGCAATCCCCAACGGCGCGATCACCACATTGTCAATCAGACCAAACTGCAGCGACCGCACATTCGGGTCGGTGGAACTGGTGGCATTCACGTCGAAGTGGGTGAACAGGATGTTTTTAATGCCGGGAATGATCACCGTCACTCGGGCGATTACCCGACCGTCGAGGCGGAAAGTCGCCTTGTCACCCTCCTTGATGATGCTACCGCTATGCCAGCGAAAACCCGCCGCGCCGGAAGCAGTCGTACCCGTCTGTTGCGCGAAAAGCGCGGTCTGCGCGGCGGGAGGAGTGTTCCCGCCGAATGCAGAGTAATAGAGACCGCTGCTGTCGATGCCTCCGCTGGGCGAGGCATAAACCGGATTACCCGCCGGGAAAAAGTCTGGCTCAGCTATCGAATAAGCACGGTAATCAACCGGGCTGCCTCCATCGCCCGTGAGGCCAAAGAAAATACTGTCCTTCGCGCCGCGGCCCCACTGTGGCGCGATGCCCTCGGTGTCCACACCAGCACCGGTCACTTGCGTGGAGCCGTTGCCACCCGCAGGCGCCGGGCCCACAAAGTTCAACCAGATGTCAAACGTCATTACATAATCATTGGTGAAATCCCGGCCACGTGGCGA
>DATHKK010000247.1:0-11059 GCA_035489355.1 Candidatus Limnocylindria bacterium | reverse complement strand
CGAAGTTGTTTTCACCAGCGGCGGCACCGAGTCCAACAATCTGGCCATGTTCGGCGTCGCGCGGCTGCTGCGTGACCAGGGTCGGCACATCATCACGTCCAGCATTGAACATCACGCCGTGCTGCATCCATGTGAATATCTGCGCAAGAAAGAAGGTTTTGATGTTACTTACCTTCCCGTCGATTCTGAAGGGCGCGTGAGCGTGGAATCTGTCCGCTCAGCACTGCGGCCCGATACCGTGCTCGTCTCCATCATGGCGGCGAACAATGAAATCGGCACGCTCCAGCCTGTAGCGGAAATCGGCGCGCTCTGTCGCGAACGCGGGGTGCTGTTCCATACCGACGCGGCGCAATGGTTCGGCAAGGAGCCTTTCACTGGCATGGAGCAGTTCAACGCTGACCTCGTGTCCGTATGCGCGCACAAGTTCCATGGACCAAAGGGCGCGGGCGCGCTTTACATTCGCTCACCGTTGCACCCTCATCCGATTCTCTTTGGCGGCGGACATGAGAACGAACGGCGGGCAGGAACAGAAAACATGGCGATGATTATGGGTTTCACCGCAGCAACAGAACGGTTCGTGGCAACACCTGTGTTCGCAAAGGAGAAACTGGCGCCGTTAGCGGATTGCTTGATTCAACTGATTGATTCCCTCGCGCAAAGCACCCGGATGGCAGAAGCACGCTTCCGTGGTTCTCGGACCCAAAGACTCGTGAACACAGTTTCGTTCACGGTCGAAGGTGTGGACAGCATGACCATGCTGGCGGCGCTGGATCTGGAAGGCATTTGCGCCTCGAGCGGCTCAGCGTGTTCGGCGGGTTCGCTGGAACCGTCGCATGTCATGGTCGCGCTCGGTGTTCCGCAGAGTGCCGCCAATTCACTCGTTCGCTTTTCGCTCGGCCGGGATTCCACCGCGGAAGACGTCGCGCACGTCGAAAGCGTGCTTCCTAACATCATCGCCCGTGGACAAGCCGCGGAATAACTCACGCATGGACCACGAACAACTTGTGCATACCGCCAACAACTCGATCTCCCGGGCTTTTCTCGTCAGTCGTTGGGAAGTTTTACCTGGGGCGGATCGTCGTGGTTCGGCCTGTCCTGCACGGAGGGGCGCGAGTTGTACCAATTATCCACACCCCTTAATACTAAGTTGATCTTCCGAAAGAAAACTCATTCACTATCGCCGCCATGAACCTGACCATCGCCAAAGATCAAATCCTGACCGGTCTTCAGTCCGTGCAGAATGTCGTCAGCACACGCACCACGTTGCCGATTCTGTCGAACGTGCTCGTGCGCGCTAGCGAAGGCCGGGTCGAGTTCACGGCGACTGATCTCGATGTCACGGTTTCCTGCTCCGTCGAAGCGAATGTCACGAAGGCTGGGGCCACGACCATCCCGGTCAAAAAACTTTTTGGAATTATTCGCGAACTCACGAGTCCTGAGATCGAAATCGAAACCGATGACAAAAATGTGACCTCGATTCGCGCCGGGTCTTCGTTCTTCAAGATTCGCGGGCTCGCGGCCGAGGAATTCCCGCCCTTACCCAAGTTTAAGGAAGACAAACGAGTAACGTTGCCGCAGGAAAAATTCCGCGGGATGCTCAAGAAAACGTCCTTTGCCATTTCCACCGACGAATCGCGTTACGTGCTCAACGGGATTTTCCTGAGCCTCAAGGACCACAAGATCACGATGGTCGCCACCGATGGCCGCCGCCTGGCGCTAGTGGATGAGGAGGTCGAGCTGGCCGACAAAAGCCAGGGCGAATTCATCATTCCGTCCAAAGCCGTCAATGAACTTAGCCGCCTGCTCCAGGACAAAGGTGACGTGGATGTGAACTTCTCGGAAAACCAGGCCTCCTTCACGCTCAAGAGCGAAAAGGGTCCGGGCGTGCTCATCATCAGCAAGTTGATCGAAGGCAATTATCCGAACTATCGCCAAGTGATTCCCGCCGAGACGAAGGAACGTATCGCCTTGCCACGCGAGGAATTTTTGCACGCCTTGCGCCGCGCGGAAATCATGACGAGCGACAAGCAGAACTCCGTTAAGATGGCCTTCGGCAAAAACCAACTCGCCATCACCGCCAACTCGCCGGACGTGGGTGAAGCGCGAGAGACGATGTCGATCAATTACAAGGGCAAGGAAATGGCCGTGGCGTTCAACCCAGCCTATCTCATCGAACCGCTCAACGCGCTTGGCAACGACGAAGTGTTTATCGAACTGATCGACGAACTCAGTCCCGGCGTGCTCAAGATCAATGGCCCATTTCTCTACGTGGTAATGCCGATGCGGCTGAGCTAAACGTGCCCCTGGCATCTTGCCAGGTTCCCCCATCAGCTCAGTGCCCCAGTCAAGCCGCGCGCTGATGCGTTCGGTCGTCCAGGTGAACCCGAATCACCGCGACCATTTGTTGCACGACGCTGACCCACGAACGCGAGTCCCTGGGCTTCTTGAAAAAGCCGGTCATCGCGTAGCGCTGCATTTCCTGCACATCCGCCAGCCCGTGCAGACTGGAGAAGACGAAAATGGGCAACTGTTCGAAGGCTGGCTGTGTCCGTGCCCACCGCAGAAATTCGAGACCATTGAGCCGTGGCATCCTCAAATCCGTGATCACGGCATCCGGCCGCGGGAAGGCGATCGTGTCCCGATAGTAACCGCGCGCCAGCAGATAATCCCTCGCTTCTTCTCCATCGTTGACGTAACGAAAAACGAAATCCTTGAAAAGCGTGCGGCAGGCGCGCTCGAAATAAAATCGGTCATCGATGTCGTCCTCCGCGTAGAGGATGACGCGCGCTGTGTCAGTCTTCGCGCTCGCGCTGTTCTCGTATGTTCCATGCGGCATCATGCTCACGTTTTATTGTGTCCTGAAACTGAGGGCGCCGCATTCGGGGGAATTACTCAAAGACGCGCCGGAAATCCGAGCGGACAGAGGGGGTGCTGATGGATTGCGCAATTTGCGCTATCCGATCCGAAGTCGCCTCCACGCTCACCCCGCCTGAGGCAGAAGCTTCAGAATGCTTTCGACGCGTTCGCGCATGACCTCTTTGCTGGACGTCTTGGCAAAAACGAGGATGCCCAATTCGTTGGCGCGTCCTTTTTCCACGGGCGCAAACGAACCGGACAAAAAGAGGAAAGGCATGTCACAGAATTTCTCCTGTGCCCGGAGCCACTCGAGAAAATCATACCCGGTCGCGCCGGGCAGATTCATGTCCGAGACGATCAGATCCGGCAGCGGGTAATCATGACGGTCGTCGAACGGGACCGCGCCTTGCAGATAATCCCTGGCTTTGCTGACCGACTCCACTTCGCGCAACGTGCCGGGAAAGCTCAGGTCCTCCAGCGCGCGGCGAAACAGAATGACGTCATTGTTCTCGTCTTCGATCAAGAGAATGACCGCAGGCTTCTGTGGGCTGGAATTGACCTCGCTGGCTGACACCTCGGCTGAGCTTTTGCACACCGTGGTGAGATTGGCGAGCGGAAATAAAATGGCCGCCCTGCCATCCTGCTTTGGCCTTTCGCGCTTCGTTCGACGGAAATTCCCTTGCGCGCGCTTCAAGGCCGCACAGACTTCTCGCGTGAGCATCGAGGAAACACATCGGCGCCGGCCGCGCTATTCCGGCCGGAACCCGCGCAAGTTTCATGAGAAATACAAAGAACTAAACCCCGAACGCTACGCGGCAGATGTGGCGAAGATCCTGGAAACCGGGAAAACGCCTGCTGGAATGCATCGCCCAATTATGGTCGAGGAGATTCTCGAAGTGCTCGTGCCCCGCGCCGGAGAAATCGCGATCGATTGCACCCTGGGCTACGGCGGGCACGCGCGCGCGCTTCTCGAACGCATCCAACCGGGCGGAAAATTGATCGGCCTCGACGTCGATCCGCTGGAGCTGCCGCGCACCGAGGAGCGTGTGCGCGCCGCGGGCTTTGGCCTGGAAACATTCGTCGCGCATCGCAGCAATTTCGCCGGCTTGCTCCAAGTGCTCGCGAAGGAACAAGTCGCCGGAGCGGACATGATTCTCGCCGATCTCGGCGTGTCATCCATGCAACTCGACAACCCGGTGCGCGGCTTCACTTACAAGGAACCTGGCCCGCTCGACATGCGCATGAATCCGGCGCGAGGAGAACCGGCCTCGCAATTTCTCGCTCACATCACGGAAGCAAAGCTGACGCGCTTGCTCGAAGAGAATGCAGATGAACCACACGCGCGAGTCATTGCCCTCGCGCTGAAGAAACAACCCATCGCCACGACGCAGGCATTGTGTCGCGTTATTCGCGAAGCGATCGCCGTTGTGCGTCCACATTCGCCGAAAGAAGAAATGGAAACCTCCGTCCGCCGCACCTTCCAGGCATTGCGCATCGCGGTGAATGATGAATTCTCCGCGCTCGAAAACTTTCTTCGAAACCTTCCCCAATGCCTCAATCCGGGCGGTCGCATAGCCGTGCTCACCTTTCACTCCGGCGAAGATCGGCGTGTGAAGAAAGCGTTTCAGGCGGGACTGCGCGAAGGTGTTTATTCAGCAATTGCAGACGAAGTGGTTCGCGCTTCTGCCGAAGAACTGCGCGCCAATCCACGTGCCGCATCTGCCAAGCTGCGTTGGGCCGTCTTTAGATAAGCTTTCCCGCGCCGATTTTTTCCGACGCCGGGCATCATTCCGTTGACCGCACCACAGGAAAAAGAGTTAAATCCAAGCCAATCATCGGTAAACGGCGTGTCCCGCCACTTGAAGACTGCTGTTCGCTGGTTCAGAAACCCTGAATTCATCGCCATGTCTGCACGGATACTGGTCATCGCCTCTCTTTTCATCTCACTTGCAGCTCGCTCGGCCACGTTCAACGTGGTGAACACCAACGACACCGGGGCCGGCTCATTGCGCCAGGCAATTCTGGATAACAACGCGACGGTCGGTGGCACCAACCTGATCCAATTCAACATTCCCGACGCGGGGGTGCAGACGATTACGCCCTTGAGTAATTTGCCCGCGATCACGACGGCGGTCCTTATCGACGGCTACACACAACCGGGCGCGAGCGCGAACACCCTGACGAATGGCAACAACGCGCTGCTCAGGATTCGACTGGATGGTTCCGTGTTCGCCTTTTCTGTGGGCCTGGTTATTCGCGCACCCAGCGTCATCCGAGGATTAGTCGTCGTGAATTTCCAAACCTACGGCATCTTGCTGAATTTGGGGAATGGCAGCGTCGTGGAAGGTTGTTTCGTCGGCATCGACGCAGACGGCAGTTCAGTGCAAACCAATGGTTCCGGAATCCAAATTGTCGGCGCGACGACCGCTTGCCGCATTGGTGGAAACACGCCGGAAGCGCGCAACGTCATTTCGGGCAGCAAGTACGACGGTCTTTGGATCAGTCAAGGCCAAGGGCACCGCGTCCAGGGCAATTACATCGGCACGGATGCCACAGGAATGTTTGCTCGAGGCAACGGCGGCAGCGGCATCCTGGTGACTTTGTCGCACTTCAACATTATCGGCGGCACGAATGTTCTGGAGCGGAACGTCATCTCCGGCAACGGCAACGCACCTCCTGGTGCTCCGCTTTCCCACCGCGATGGCATCGCCATGTTGCAGTGTAATTCGAACTACGTGTTTGGGAATTACATTGGAGTGAATGCCGCCGGCACTGCCGCCATCGGAAACGCCAATGGCGTCATGATTCAGACCGGCATCGGGAACTTCATCGGGAGTGCCGCGCCTGGTTCCGGGAATCTCCTCAGCGGGAATGCATCCTCCGGCATGCTTGTGAGCGGCCCTAATGCTTCGGGCAATGTTCTGCAAGGAAACCGCATCGGAACTTCCGCCGACGGCATGAACGCCATTGGAAATTATTACGGAGTGGTTCTCGCTGCTGCTGCGGACACTCTGATCGGTGGTGCGGGCGCGGGCGAAGGCAATCAGATCTCCGGCAACATTGGCGGCGTGCAAATTCCTTGCTGCAATTCCACAGACACGCGGCTGCAAGGCAATCTCATCGGCACAGACGCCACGGGGAGCGGCCCATTGGGCAATTCCTCTCACGGCCTCAGCATTTTCTCGGCACGAAACACAGTGGGCGGCGCCAATCCCGGCGAAGGCAACGTCATTGCGTTCAATGGCGGCCTCGGCGTGGCGGTGGGGCCGGCGAGCGGCATTTCAATTCGGGGCAATTCGATTCACTCCAATGGCGGACTCGGCATCGACATTTTTGGCAACCAGGGCGTCACTTTCAACGATCCGGGCGACGGCGACCACGATGGAAATGATCTGCAGAATTTCCCGGTGCTCACCGCTGCGTTTCGCACCCTCACGAATGTCGTCGTTGCCGGCACGCTGAATAGCCACTCGAACAAACTCTATCGTTTGGATTTTTACGGCAACACGGTTTGTGACCCGCGTGGTTTTGGCGAAGGGAAAACGTGGCTGGGCGCAACCAACGTCATGACGGACGGCAGCGGCAACGTGGCCTTCGTGAATTATTTTAGCGGGGCCGTGAATGCTTCTTTCGTCACCGCGACCGCCACGGACACCAACGGTAGCACGTCGGAGTTCTCACTCTGTGTGCAGGTTAATACGAACGGCATCGCTGATCTCGTTCTGACGCGCAGCATCTCGCCTGCCTTCCGTTTCGGCCGGGATGCCGCTCACCTATTTGCTCACGGTGAGCAACGCCGGTCCCGAGATCGCCGAGGGAGTGTCTTTGGATTTCTCGTATGAGTGGGACATTTTGCCGGCGATCGAAGCCATCGTTTCGCAGGGGAGCGTGGGCCAGGATGGCGGATACTTCATCCATTTCGGCACGCTGCCAGTCGGCGCGACGGCGACGTTCACCCTCAAAGTTCTGACCACAGAGCCGGGCATTTTTGACGACGACACGGAGGCTGAATCCAACCAGCACGATCCTGCTCCGGCAAATAATGACATCTCCGACAGCGTCACCGTGACCGAAAGTCCGGGTATTTTTGAGTTCAGAGAAGCGATGTTCACAGTTCGTGAGAACGAGAGTGCAGCGACGATTTATGTCAGCAGGAGGGGCGGCGCGCTCGGCCCAGTGTCGGTGGATTTCGCCTCATCAAATCTGACCGCGGCGGCTGGCGCCGATTTCGCCGCCGCGAACGGCACACTATTTTTTGTCGCGGGCGAAACATCAAAAGTGTTCACGGTGACGGTGAGCGAGGACACAGTGGCCGAGTGCAATGAAACGCTTTTGCTGCTGCTTTCAAACCCGGCCGGCGGCGCAATTCTGGGAGCAAGAACGAACGCCTTGCTGATGATTGTGGACAATGATTCCACTTTTTCGGGTGCGCTCGAAGCAGTTTCGCTGGATACCAATACGCCGCCGCGCGTCGGAGACTCGGACTCTTATGTTGAAAGCATTACGGCCGACGGCACGTTTGTGACATTCTTCAGCTATGCGGAGACGCTGGTCACCAACGACTTCAACGACAGGGGGGACGTGTTCCTGCGCAACACGACCAACCACACGACCAAACTGATCAACGTCAATACCAACGGGGCTTCCGGCAGCGGCTTTTCCGGGAGCTCGAGCGTTTCCGCGAATGGCCGGTGGGTTGCGTTTGAGAGTGATGCCAGCGATCTCGTGGCGGGCGATAACAATTCGCGGTCGGACATCTTTTTACGCGACATGGTGATGGGCACGACGCGCCTCGTGACCGCAAACAATACCGGGACCGGGCCGGGCAACGCCGATTCGTGGCCGCATCGAATCACTCCCGATGGCCGGTTCATCTTGTTCGAGAGCTTCGCCAACAATCTCGTGACCAACGATTTCAACGGGTTGGCCCTGGACATTTTTCTCTACGATGTAAGCAACAACGTAGTCGAACTCGTCAGCGTGAACGACGCCGGCACCGCCAGCGGCAACGGCTATTCGGAGTATCCGGTCGTCAGCGATGATGGGCGATACGTTGCTTTCGAAAGCGATGCCACGAACCTGCATCCTTTGGGCACGAACGGTAATCGCCACGTTTATGTGCGGGACCGCGTTCTCGGGACGAACATCCTTTGCAGTGTGGCCACCAACCATACAAGCGGCGGCAATGACTGGTCTGACGGGGCCGTCATCAACGCGAATGGAAGTGCGGTTATCTTCGCGAGCGACGCCCGCAACCTGGCGCCGGGAGATGCCAACGACGGCACAGATCTATTCGTTTACGATATCGCGAGCGGCCAGGTGCAACTCGTGAGCGTGAATCTCGCGGGGACTGGCAGCGGCAATAATGATTCCTGGCACGGTGTCGTCAGCGCCGACGGGCGCTACGTTGCCTTTCACAGTGATGCGAGTGACCTCGTGGTCAACGACCACAATGGAGAGACCCGCGACGTGTTTGTGCGGGATCGAACGGCGGGCACGACGATGCTGGTCAGCGTAAACTGTTCCGGTGATGGCAGCGGGAATGGCGAATCCTACTGGCCGAGGATCAGTGCTGACGGCCGCTTTGTGGCGTTCGAAAGTTACGCCACGGATGTCACCGCAGGGGATTTCGTGCCCGACGAGCAGAACGTTTTTCGCCGCGACTTGCTGACTGGAAGCACGCTGTTGATTAGTTTCAATCACGGCCTGACTGGGGGTGGCGATGGCTACAGCGGGAGCGCGATCCTCAGCGCGGACGGCAGTGCCGTGGCGTTTGAAAGCCAAGCTTCGACTCTTCTGGCCAGTGATGATAATGACGCAAGCGATGTTTTTCTGTGGCGCGCGCCTGCCGCCGGACCTGTGGGGACTAACGCTGCCATCGCTTCGCTGCAAATGGCTGGAGGCAAACCAACACTGAGCGTGAGCGGCAGCCCTGGAACACTTTACTTGCTGCAACGTGCGACGAGTTTGACGCCGCCGATTTCGTGGATACCGTTCGGGACGACGAATGCGCCGCCCAGTGGCCAGTTTGAATTTATCGATCCTGCGCCGTGGCCCGGTTCCGCGTTCTACCGCGTCGCGCGACCTTGAGTATTTAAGAAGATTGGAAGTCAGCCGTTTTCCGCAGCCGTTCGCGCAACGTCTCTTTGCTCAATTCACCTTCCCAACGGCTGATGGCGACGGTGGCCACGCCATTGCCGATCAAGTTCGTGATCGCACGGCACTCACTCATGAAACGGTCGATGCCGATCAGAAGCGCGAGTGATTCGACCGGTATCCCAGGCACGGCCACGAGCGTTGCCGCCAGCGCGACAAAGCCAGCGCCAGTGACGGCGCTGGCGCCTTTCGACGTGATCATCGCGACCAGCAGCAGGCCAATCTGGTGAGGCAAATCGAGCGGCGTGTTGGTGGCTTGCGCGAGGAAGACCGCTGCCATCGCCATGTATATGTTGGTGCCGTCGAGGTTGAAGCTGTAGCCGGTTGGGATGACGAGGCCCACCGTCGCGGGCGCGCAGCCGAGCCGGCGCATCTTCTGGATCATTCCCGGCAACGCGGTTTCAGAAGAACTGGTGCCGAGCACGAGGAATAATTCTTCCTTGATGAAGATAAGAAAACGGAAAATGGAAAAGCCGCTCCACGCCGCTATGCCGCCCAACACGATGGCCACGAATAGCGCGGCGGTGAGATAAAAACTGCCCATCAGCGCGGCGAGTTTGCCGAGCGAGTTAATTCCGTAACTGCCGATCGTGAACGCCATCGCTCCGAACGCTCCGATCGGCGCGGCCTTCACCACGATGCGCATGATTCCAAAAAACACTTCAGAAGCACGGTCGATCACATGCAGCGCCGGAGTGCCGCGTTCACCCAAGGCAGAGATCGCGAAGGCCGTGAGCAGCGAAACAAACAGCACTTGTAGCAAATCCCCGGACACGAAAGCACCGACAAAAGTATTCGGAATGATGTTCAACAGGAATTCGGTTGTCGTGGCGTGCTGCGCGCCTTGCACATAAGCCTGGCTTAATCTCGGATCGAGCGTCTTCGGGTCCACGTTGAAGCCGTCGCCGGGCCGCAACACGTTCACGACGACGAGGCCGATGACGAGAGCGAGCGTGGAAACGATTTCGAAATAGAAAAGCGTTTTGCCGCCGATTCGGCCCAGTTTTTTCAGATCACGCATGGAAGCGACACCGTGGACCACGGTGCAGAAAATAATCGGCGCAATGAGCAGCTTGATCAGCTTGATGAAGGCGTCGCCCAGCGGCTTGAGTTTTTTGGCGAACTCCGGCGCGTAGTGTCCCACGACGACGCCAGCCACGACCGCGATCAACACCTGCACGTAGAGAATACGATACCACGGCGTACGCGGGGCCGGCAGCGTGGCAGGGGTATTCATGGCCGTTACCCTGCGATTACTTCATCGCGCGCGCGATTGAATTCCACCAGAGGTCATGAAGTTCAGCGAGCGGCCAGACGAATTCGCTGCTGGCGGTTTTAATCTTCAGATCGCTCCCGCCCACTTTGCCGATCTGTGCGGCGGGTATGCCGAGCGCCTTGGCCTGACCGAGCACCTTGGTAGCGTTGTATGCAGTGGTGGAGATGACGATGCGGCTTTGCGTTTCACCGAACAACAGCGCGTCGAGGCGTAACGTGCCCCCGGCATCTGGCCGGGCCGTGGCACTGGACAAATCAATGCTCGCTCCCATCAACCTTGGAGTCTCACGGGCGATTTGCTGGCTGATGCAACTCTCGGCCAGCGCGCCGGCGAGTCCGCCTTCGCTGCAATCGTGCGCGCTCTTCACGAGGTCCTGCGCGATCCAACCGCGCAGCGCGTCGTGCAACGATTTCTCGGTTTCCAGATCCATCCGCGGGGGCGTCCCGGTTTTCTTTCCGTGAATCAGTTTCAAATAAGCAGAGCCGCCGAGACCTTGCAGCTTGTCTCCGGTGTCCACGGCATCGCCGAGCAACAGAATCGCGTCGCCCTCGTCCTTGAACCATTGCGTGGTGATGTGCTCTGGCTTTTCGATGAGACCCACGACTGCAACCGTCGGTGTCGGATCGATCGGCCCGTTGGGGCTTTGATTGTAGAGCGAGCAATTGCCGCCGGTGACCGGGGCATTGAAATGTTTGCACGCTTCCGCCAAGCCGCGCACGGATTCCTTGAGTTGATAGAACAGCTCCGGGTTGTGCGGGTTGGCGAAATTCA
>DATHKK010000246.1:0-7584 GCA_035489355.1 Candidatus Limnocylindria bacterium | reverse complement strand
GGTGGACAAGCCTAAGGCTGCGAGCGCCCGGTTGATGGAGAAGAACAGCATCATCTTCGCTGTCACTGCGGACGGAAAGATCGCGTATGGCGGCAAAGAGATCGGCTTGGGTGGCGTGCGCCCGACGGTCAAGCGGCTGTGCGCGAAGGAGAAGCTGCCGGTGGTAATTCAAACGGACATGAACGCGCGCTCGGGCATGGTCATTCGCGTGCTGGACGAAGCGAAGCTCGGCGGCGCGAAGGACGTGAGCCTGGCGACGGAGAAAGCATGAGACGTCGCCGCACGCTGGGTGAGCCGGACGAGCCGATTGAGTTGAACCTCATTCCGCTCATCGACGTGATCATGTTCCTGCTCATCTTTTTCATTTCCACGACGAGCATGATGGAAGATTCCGGCGTCGCCGTGGACAAGCCCGCGCCCGGCGGGCAACAGGACTCAGAATCGAAGAGCATCGTCCTCGCGATTTCCAACGAGGGAAAAATCACCCACCTCGGAAAAGAAATTGGCGTCGATGGCGTGCGGGCCACGGTGAAACGTTTGTGCGGCAAGGAATCGCTGCCCGTCGTCATCCAGACCGACGAGAACTCGCGCTCCGGAATGGTCATTCGCGTGATTGACGAATCGAAACTGGGCGGCGCGAAGGACGTGAGCCTCGCGATGGACAAGAGCTAAGGCGGTTGCTGAGAGCTATGCGCAAGGTCTATCACGCGGAGAAAAGTTCGACCGGTCTGGTCCTGGCCGTGTTCCTCGGCGCGGGGGTGACCGCCGTGCTCTTCGGCATCATTCCTTTTTCACACATTATCGCGAAGCCATCGAGCCTCGTACAACTTCGCCAGGCCAGCACCGCCGATCTGCCGCCGCCCGTGGCGAACGAGCCGCCGCCGATGATTGCAGAGCCGGAGAAGAAAGAGGAAGCGCCGCCTGAACTGAAACTCGCTGATGCGCCGCCGCAGATCGCGCTTAGCGCGGACCTCGAAGTGGCAACTGGAACCGGCGGCGGCCTCGCGGGATTTGGCGAAGTCCGCGCGCTGACGGCTGCGCAACCCATCCAGGAGGACGCATTCGACGTGGCCGATCTGGAAAAGCGGCCCGAACCAGTTTCGCAAGTTGCGCCTAGTTATCCCTCGGAACTGCGCAAGGCGAAGATCGAAGGCACGGTGATGCTTACTTTTCTGCTGACGGAGGAAGGCCGTGTGGAAGATCCGCGCGTGGAGAATTCATCTCGTCCGGAGTTTGAAAAGCCGGCGCTTGAGGCCATTCGGAAATGGCGTTTCCGGCCCGGCATGAAAGACGGCCAGACCGTGCGCACCTATATCCGCATCCCCATGCGCTTCCGAGTCTCGAATTGATGAGCGGCGACTTTTGATTTTACACGATGAAATTTATGAACCTGAAACATACATTGAGCCTGGGCCTAATTGTACTGTTGTCGCTGCTCGCGCCATCCGCCCACGCGGCTTCGAAGAAAGATAAAGCTCCGGCGGCCGCTGCGGCCCCGACGACTTTTGCGCCGCTGGCGGAGGGGCACGAGTTGGCGTCAATCTGGAATGATCCGGATTTCGCACGGCGGCTCGTGGGCAGCTACGGTTTTCTGTCGGAAGCCGAACCGAGACTCAACGCGGAGGAACATCAGTTCTACACGAACAAGATCACGCCGCTGTTGCAGCAGGAACCCACGAAGGCGATCCCGATTTTGGAGGCGCGCATCAAACAGCCCGGCGCGAGCGCGCAATTCGATTACCTGCTCGGCACAATTCTTTTCCAGGCCGAGGACCTCACCAATGCGGTGAAACATTTCGAGGCCGCGCTGGTGAAATTTCCCGACTACCGCCGCGCGCAAAAAAACCTGGCCTTCGCGCTCGTGCGTGATGGCAAGTACCGCGAGGCGATCAAACCATTGACGCGCACGATTGCGCTGGGCGGCGCGGATGGAAAAGTGTTCGGGCTGCTCGGTTTCGCGCAGATGAACGAGGGCCGCTTCATGTCCGCGGACGGCGCGTATCGGCAGGCGCTGGTGTTCGAGCCGGACAATATCGATTTCAAACTCGGCTCAGTGAAGTGCGCCGTGGCCACCGCCAACTACGATCACGCGCTCGCGTTGTTGGATGAACTCATCAAGCAATATCCCGAACGCGATAATCTCTGGACGCTGCAGGCCAACATCTACATCCAGAAAGAACAGCCGGCCAAGGCCGCAGTCAGTCTCGAAATGCTCCGGCGTCTCGGCAAGACGACAGCACCGAACCTTTTCCTTCTCGGCGATCTCTACATGGCGCAGGAGGCGCGCGACCTGGCGCTGGGCGCTTATCTCGATGCGATTGAAAAGGACGCCGGACAGAACCCGGCCAAGGCGTTGCGGCCCGCCAATATTCTCGTGAGCCGCGGCGCGTGGGACGAAGCGCGAAAACTTTTCGCGAAGCTCCAGAGTGTGCGATCCAGCCTGGGCCGTGAAGACGAATTAAAACTTCTCAAGCTGGAAACCAAAGTCGCGATGGCCACGGGCGAAGGCGACAAGGCGATCGAAACCATCGAGCAAATCATCGCGCGCAATCCGCTGGACGGCGAAGCGCTGTTGATGGCGGGCGATTACTACGCGCGCAACGGGCAAAAAGAAAAAGCGGAGTTCCGCTACGATACGGCGGGCAAGCTGGAAGGCTTCGAAGTGGACGCGTTCGTCAAACATGCTCAGTTGCTGGTGCAGTCTCAGAAGTACGTACAGGCGGTCGAGCTTCTCCGCAAAGCGCAAAAGGCCAAGCCGCGCGACAGCGTGCAGCGTTACCTCGAAAAAGTGGAGCAACTCGCGCGGACCAAACAGTCTTGAGCGGCGGCAGCACTTCCAATTTTCCTAACCCCGAAATGAGTTTCCCACCGGCGACCGAGAGCAAGGAGTGTAGCGGCGCATCACGGTCGTCTTACTGGGAACGCCTGCGTCCTGTGTCGGCGGGCATCCTGGCTCTCAGCACCACTCGGTCTGCGCTGATTATCTTTCTGATTTTCCTGACCGCCACCTTCAACACTCAATCTCAAGATGCCGGCGGCTCTGTTTTCGGCGTGGTCGTGAGCACCTGGGACGGAGTACCATTGCCAGCAGTCATCGTGACCGTGCGAGGAACCACCCTTGCCACCCAGACCGACAACAACGGACGCTACCAATTGAAGAATGTTCCACCGGGCGAAAACGTGCTGCGCTTTTCCAGATCCGGTTACGCGGCCGCAGTGGTCACGGACGTGCGTGTCATCGCCGGACAGACAACAACCGTGAACGGCAACCTGCGCCCCGAATTCTACCAGATGGAAGAGTACGAAGTGACGGCGGAAGAGTTCGTCGAGCAGACCGAGAAAATCCTTTTCGAGCGGCAGCAAGCTGGGTCGTTGCTGGACGCTATCGGGTCCGAACAGTTTTCGAAATTGGGCGCAGCCGACGCGGGACAAATCATCTCGCGGGTTTCGGGTATTTCCGTGGTGGGCGGCAAGTATGCCGTCGTGCGTGGACTATCGGATCGTTACACGCGCACGTTGCTCAATGGCGTGGAGGTGCCCAGCGCCGATCCTTATCGCATGTCGCCGCAACTGGATTTGTTCCCGTCCGCGATGATCGATCACGTTTCGGTGAGTAAAACTTTTACCCCGGATCAGCCCGGCGGCACCGGCGGCGGCACGATCGACATCGTGACCAAATCTTTCCCCGAGAAACCGTTCGTGAAGGCGACCTATGGCAATTCCTACAATCCCAATTCCAATTTGAAGAAGAACTTCCTCGCCGACCCGGATAGTTCCATGAGCATGTTTTCTCTTCCCTCGGGGCCGCAGCGATTGTCTCCGGAATTGTTTGGTTTGACCGAGGAAACACGGCCGAAACCTCCAGGAACCTACGTCAATCGAGAAACCGCGGAACGTGCCGCATCGCGCCGCGGCGAAGCCAACACGGTCCAAGGTTTGGTGCGCGAACTCGGCACGGCCAACTTTGCGGGCACGTCCAAAGAGTCGCCCTTGAACACCAGTTTTGATGTTTCGGCGGGCACGACGACGCCACTGTTCGGACACAACCTCGGAATGTTCGCTGGCATGAACTACAAGCGGAATTTCCATCTGCTCGAAAACTACACGGTGAACAAATACAACCCGGATGGTTCACCCACTCGCCTCGGTCGCGAAACGCGCGGCAACATCAACACCGACTACGGAGCCAACGTGAATCTCGGTTACGCTCTCTCGCCCGAACACGAGGTCGGTTTCAACTTCATGATGGCGGATAGCATCGACGAAGAAGCCCGGCACACGCGCTCTGATTTTGTGGAGGGGGGACTCGACAACGAAGTGCTGGAGCAGTGGCAGCTTCGCTACACCGAGAGGCAGATTTTCAATTACGAAATCAACGGCCGCCATCAAATTCCCGTCCTGGCGGATTCCAAGCTGGATTGGGTGGTGGGCATTGCCACGACCTCACAGGATGAACCGGACAACCGGTTCATGCATTACTACGTTGCGGACGGTCAGGCGTACTTTGGCGATGCGTCCCTGCCTACTCCGCAGTTTCCTTCCCGCTATTACCGTGAAATTGAGGAGGAGAGCTTGAACTATCGAGTGGATTACACATTGCCGCTCGCCTTCATGCGGGAGGAGAGCAAGTTCAAGACAGGTTTTTTCAGCAGCAGCACGGACCGCGACTTTCGCGAGCAGTACTTTGCGTACAGCGGGTCTGAAGGTTTCGATCTCAACAATCCAAACTCGTACCTGAACGACCCCGAATACCTCCGATACATTACCAGTTTTGGTGGATTTGCGCCGGGAGGAGTGGGGCGGACTAATTACAGTTTCCCCCGGTTTATCGGGAACACGTTTGCCCACCCCTACACGGCATCGCTCGATATCACCGCGGGTTATTTGATGGCGGATCTCGGCGTGACCCCCTGGCTGCGGTTGATCGGTGGCGCACGTTTGGAGAAAACATCGATGATCATCGATGCAGACTCGGGTGGCTCCACGATCGATCAAGTCGATCTTCTTCCTTCCGCGGGCGCCGTGCTCACATTGTGGACGAACCTCTATTTGCGGCTCGGCTACGGCGAAACGGTAGCGCGACCGAGCTTTCGGGAAAAGGCCAACATCAATAACTTTTTGCCGGATTTGGGTCTCGTCGCCTTCGGTAATCCCGATTTGGAAATGACCGCCATCAAGAGTTATGACGCACGGCTGGAATGGTTCCCAGCCCCTGGCGATGTTCTCAGCATCGGCGTTTTTTACAAGGACTTGGAACGTCCCATCGAATTGTATTCCAAGACCCTCGGCGACGACCAGGTGACCTGGATCAACCGAACCGACAGCGCAGCCACGGTCATGGGAGTGGAATTAGAAGTGCGCAAAAACCTTGATTTTCTTTCGCCTAGGTTTTTTGCCACCCCGGAATTGAAAGGCTTCACCCTCGGCGCGAACGTTACCATAATCGAATCAACTACCGACCTGACGGATACCGAGTTGAGCAACAAGAGAGACGTGGATCCCAACACCTCCAGTTCCCGGCCCCTGTACGATCAATCTCCGTACATCATCAATCTGGACCTGACTTATGCGCACCCCACTTCTGGCACGGCGGTCGCACTGGGGGCAAACATGACGGGCGAACGGATCGTATTGGCGAAGTCTTCGGGGCCGGATCTTTACGAACACCCGCCCATCAGTTTCGATGTCGCCATCACGCAGAAGTTTTTGAAAAACTGGACGGCCCGTTTCGCGGTGCGGAACCTTCTCGACCCCGAGTTCCGTCAGACGTACGGCTCGAACTTCGACGACAATATCTTTCGATCCTACAGGCGCGGGCGCACCTACAGCCTCAGTCTGACGGCCGATTTTTGAAACAGGTCTTGGCGGTCTTCCGGTTCCAGTGCATTTCGATCGATGGTTCGCGAGCACGCTTCCCGGCCAACGGTGCTGGTGAAGTCACGCTCTTGTTACTACGCCGCCATACGCCTGCCAACCGGTCCTCGCAGGATGTGACCCGCAACCAACAAACATTACTATGATCAAAAAATTCTTGTCTCGCCATTGCTTCATGGCGGCACTGTGCTGCGTTGGCTTTTTGACGGCGGCATCGCTTCGTGCGCAACCCGTGCCTGTGTCCGGGTATTTGACGGGGACAACCACGTGGTATCGAACGAACATCTATTTGTTGAACGGGATGGTGTTCGTGAGGAGCAACGGGGTGTTGAACATCGAGGCGGGGACGGTGATCAAGGGGCACAACATTGGCGCGGACAGCACGAACATCTCGGCGCTGGTCGTGTGCCGGGGCGCGAAGATCTTTGCCGAAGGCACACCGCAGAACCCGATCATCTTCACGGCCGAGGCGGACGACACCACCTTCCCGGATGATCTTCCGATCTGGGGTTCGACGGCACGGGGCCTGTGGGGCGGCGTGGTGATCCTGGGCCGGTGCGTGCTCAACAGCGCCATCGACACGGGCGGCAACGCGGCCACGCCCAAGTATGAAGTGTATGAAGGGCTGCCCGACGTGATCGCCTCGGGCAACGAGGCGCTCCTGCGCTTTGGTGGCACCGATGACAACGACAACTCGGGCGTGCTGCGTTACGTGTCGATCCGCCACGGCGGCGCGGCGCTCTTCCCCAACAAGGAGATCAACGGCTTGTCCATGGGCGGCGTGGGCCGCGGGACGACCATCGAGTTTGTGGAAGCCTACTGCGTGGCTGACGATGGCTTCGAGTTTTTCGGCGGCACGGTCAACACGCGCTACCTGGTCAGCTCGTTCAACGACGACGACGCTTTCGACACGGACATGGGCTATCGGGGGACCAACCAGTTCTGGTTTGCGATCCAGGCGCCGGACAAACGCAACTACGGGATGGAGTTGAACAACCAGGTCAACGAGGTGCAGGCGGCGACGCAGTTGACGCCGGCGGCGGACTTCAAGGTTTACAACATGACGCTGATCGGCGCGGGCGCGTTGAACCCGGTGGGCGGCGGGGGCGGCGGCAACAACGCGGCCATCGCGCTGCGGCCGTGGGTCGGACCCAAGATTTACAACTCGATCTTCACCGACTTCAACGAGCGCGGCGTGCTGCTGGACAGCGCGCAGGGCATCGTGGCCACGCAGGCGGTGACGGGCGGCTTTGCGCAACTCCACAACACGCTCTGGTGGGACTTCGTGACCGGCTCCGGCAGCGGCAACATCGACAACACTGCGACCAACCTGGGCCGCTTCACCGTCGCGACCAACTACTGGACCGACCTGAGCCTGACCAACCAGATCGCCAACCCGCTGCTGATCAGTATCAGCCGCACGAACGTAGGCGCCGCGCTGGACCCGCGCCCCGCCGCGGGCAGCCCCGCCTTGAACGACTACGCCGCCACACCCGGCGGCGGCTTCCTCACCCCCACCACTTATCGCGGCGCCTTTGGCCCCAATGATCTGTGGATCGCCAATTGGACCGCACTGGCGGAGTACGGCATCATCGCACCTGCGGCCCAGAATACCGTGCCTGTGTCCGGGTATTTGACGGGGACAACCACGTGGTATCGAACGAACATCTATTTGTTGAACGGGATGGTGTTCGTGAGGAGCAACGGGGT
>DATHKK010000245.1:0-8896 GCA_035489355.1 Candidatus Limnocylindria bacterium | reverse complement strand
AGCATGTGCTGCCCGGACTGATTGGATTCAAAACGGATGAAACCATCGGCATTGGCGGTGAGTTCTTTCTCCTTGTCATCTGGCGTGCGGAGCGTTGCTTTGACGCCGCCGTGTGGCTTTCCACGAAGATAGAGTCGTACTTCGCCGCGCTTGCCGGTCGGCACGAGGTCGAGCGTGAGCAACGGACGACCAGCGCTCAATCCAGCCGGTTGCCAGCGCGCGTAGAAGTTTGGTTTCTTGGCGGCGCGAACTGTGAAGCTGGTTTCGACACAAGCCACGTTCGTGATTGCAGCGTTTAGGAGCAGGAAGTGATCGACCTTCTTTGGCGCTTCAACGGAAAACGGCGCATTTGTCACCAATGTAAACGCGATGGGCAACGAGAGGCTATCGAGATAGCCGGGTGATTTTTCCAACCGGCCGTCTGGCTCGGCGAAACGAACCACGAGTTGGCCATTAACAGGTTCAATCCAGACGGAATGAGCGTGGACGGTTATTGCGCATGCGGTCAGCGCGCACAGTGTCAAAATGAATGATCGAGTCATAAGTCTGGCGTTGAAGTTTTTTACTGTTTGGCTGCGGCTTGCTTGGCCACTTGCGGCGTCGCTGCCGGTGTGAGCAATTCCAGATCGGGACGTTTTGCTTCGCCATCTTCACCGCCGAGCGCGATGAGTTGTGTCGCGCCTGCAGTGACAAGCCGATGGGCCATGCGCGGATGTTCGAGACGTCCGACCACTTCCCACGAGCGTGCGTCGAATGAGAGGCGCAACAGATCTCCTTGGAAAGCGTTCACGTAAATTCGTCCGCCTTGTGTGATGGCTGAACAACTGAAGCCCTTCTGTTTCCCCGGCGGCAGTTCAGGGCCCTTCGTCCAGTGACCGCTGACCGTGTCGTAAATCTCCACCGCGAGCGTGGGCTTGTTGTCGCTGTCCATGCCGCCAATGCAATAAATGCGCGAACCGAGCGCGGCGAGCGCGAGGGCACGGCGTTGAAACGGCTGGGGGAATTCCTTCCAGGCGGCGCGTGAATCATTGAGATCGAGCACCAGTGCGTTCGCCGGCCAAGCGGGTTTGTTCGTGCCACCGGCGAGTTGCCAGCCGCCGGCGATGTAAAGTTTGTCACCCATGATTACGGCGTCGTGACTGGAACGCGGCGCGGCGAGCGGAGCGATGTTTTCCCAGCGGTGGTTTTTCGGATCGAAGCGTTGTGCAACGGTCATGGAATACAAATCCTGTTTGGCATCGGCGTGATTCCGCGCGGCCATCCCTCCGACGCGATAGATGTAACCGCCATGCGCGACGAGCGGCTGGCCTTGCCCTGGCGCGGCGGCGGGCAGTGATTCCCAGGCGCGCCCTTCGCTCAGCTTCAAGCGTTGAAATGAACCGCTCACCATTTCCACGGAATACTCATGGCGCTCGCCTTTGTGCCCGCCGAAAGCGTAAAGCCAGCCATCGGAAGTCACGGCGCCAAAGCTCGTGACCCTTTCGGGCAATGGCGCGAGCGGCCCAGAGATTGGTGCGGAAGAAATTTCGGGTAGCGCCGTGTGGGTTGCGCAGCCGATGAGCGCAGCGGCCAGGGCCAGCGACGCGAGGAGTGAAACGAGTGCGGATTTTTTCATGTGCATAAATTATTTCTGTTGAAGAACGAAATCGGACCGGTCGGCGGTATTGCACCAATGACGCATATCCTGCATTTCCTGGAGGCCGAACATTTCCACATGACCGTCGAGCAGGGCGGCGACCGAACGATTGTCGAAGCGGGGCGCGACGAATCCCCATCGGGCAGGGTCCATTGACGCCGCATAAGTTGCCGCCCATTTGCGTGTCTTTTCAAAGGGTGGCCTGACTTCGAAATATCCATCGGCGTTGTTTCCCAATACTGCGGAGCGGGCCGAGATAAAGACCATTAAATCACTCGGCTGCCTGGCTTCGCTCAGCTTTGTAACGATCGTACCGGCCCCGAATTTCGGATTGACCTGATCCGGAAGATAACCGGTGCTTTTGTTGCCGCCGATGAAGTAGGAATTGATGCCGAGCGACG
Organism: Candidatus Limnocylindria bacterium; assembly: GCA_035489355.1. Lineage (GTDB taxonomy): Bacteria > Verrucomicrobiota > Verrucomicrobiia > Limisphaerales > SIBH01 > JANNGC01. The sequence goes on along the minus strand of DATHKK010000245.1, from coordinate 6,859 downwards.
GAAAGAGACTGACGTTATAGGTATAAGCGGCGTGATTCATGGATTGAAGCTGTGTCAGCTTGCTTCGATTCTGACCGGAATAGATGATCTCCATGGAGCCAGCCATATATGGTACCATGCGCCACGGGTAGCGCGCGTTCTCCGGGTCAAACAGAAGTTGTCCGTGGTCGTCCACCGCCGTCTCATCGGTGATGTAACCCGGAAACATCGCGCCATCATTGTCTTCGGCGTACATCTGCACGCCGATCATCAGTTGGCGGCCCGCGTTCATTTCTTCCACCATGCGCGCTCTCCGCTTGGCTTTAGCCAGGCTCGGCAAGAGCAATGAGGCGAGAATTCCGATGATGGCAATGACCACCAGCAACTCAATGAGCGTGAAGGCTCGCTTGGGCGAACAGGAGTGCATCACTGCGTCTCAATGCGGTAGAAGCGTTGCTGGCTCGTTGCGTTGGTGTCACGCCACGCGGCATAGACGGGCGAGGGATAAACCACGTTCGTCCCCGTCTTCGCCAGCCACGCCGATGAGTAAATGAGCGGCGGATTGGTCGCGGTCTGCCACGTTGGCAAGTTGTCCGACCAACTGACCGAATACTGTCGGCCCGGCGCATGAGCAAAGTGCAGTTCATTGGTAGTCGAGCGGTGTTGGATGGAGATCAGTCGCAACGCGTTGGAGCTAACGGTCGGGGTCGTTCCCGCCCGGTATTCATTCAGATTGTTCAAGCCGTCGGCATCGAAATCGTTAGTTCCTGCATTAGCGAGTGAACCGAAATAAAAGTTTTCCCAATCGTCTGAGAGGCCATCGGCGTCACCGTCCAGATTGGGCCGGACGATTTCACCTTCGATGTCGAGCAATGGAAATTGATTGGAGTCCGCAATCCCGCTGAAAATCGTATAGAAATTGGGATACGTAATGACGCCGCCCCGGCTGGCCGGCACGAGCGACGCGACCATGAAACTGAGGTTGCCAATATTGAGTCCGTCCTGCACGTAATCGTAAATCAGAGGGTCCGCCAGATTCAGATCAAAGGTGACGGTCGTGCCGGACAGCATCAGTTGTCCCGGCGCAACATTCGTCGTTTGCCCGACGGCGAACGGAGCGATTTCAAAAGGAGTGACCAACTCGTTGGTGCCGTCATCGCCGACGTTACTCGATATGTCGATCAACGTACCACTCGTATCAAAGCCCGCAGCGTAAACGACGCGGTTGGTCATGAATCCGCCGTCAGGATCGAGAAAGAACGGTCCGTCCTGCGGATAATTCGTCGCGGCATATCCACCGCGGAAGCCAGCGCCGAAAAGTTCCGTTGGATAAGCCGTGGTCGCCGGCGACAAATAGCGCACGTCGTTGGTCGGAAGATAAGTGCGATAATCGCGCAGTGTGCCGGTGTAAGTATTGCTCCCCGTTGCGACCGTGAGCGTCACGCGCGCACGCCGAAGCAGATAATTGGTCGCGCCTTGTCCCGCCGGAATTCGATTGGTCGTATTCCATCCCAGGAGAATTTGTGCATCACGCGAGTCAAAGTCCGGCGCATTTCCGAGCGCGCCAAACACGCTCGCGGTCGGGCGACCCGCGGGATCAGCGTTGAAGGGATACATCCAGCGCGCGAGGTCAGCGACCGCAGACTGGGCGTTAAACGGCTGTTGTGGAAAAGCCTTTGTGAAAAGGCCAGCGGTGTCCAAGGTCATGGAATCGAAACTCAGACTTTCTCCTCCGGCGTGAAACGCGACGGTGTAATTACTGATGCCCAATCCACTCAAATCCCACTGCCATAGCGAAGACACGGCAATTCCCTGGCCCGGAGCAACAGCGCGATTCAATTCATGGCGGAACAAGGGCGCTAGGGAATGTGCGCCGCTCGCGTTGGCGTAAGTCAGCAACATAGACGCGTAATCAAGCTCGGACCCAACGGCGCGGATCTGCAAGACCACCGTGCCGAGTGCGAACGGCGTGGAATCGGTCAGTTCAAACGAACTGATACCGGCTTGATTGTAGAGGTTGCCGCTCCCCGCCATGATGGCGTTCGTCTCGAACTGCGTCAGCGCCGCGCCGGTCGTCGCACCCGGTTTGTCCGCCAGGTTGCCCGGCGCGCCAATCGGCACATTGAAACTTTCCCAATAGCCGGCTTCGCTGTTGGGCGAACCACGAAACGGTAAATTGATAAATCCATTCGTGACAGCGTGTGTGGAAAACGCACCGAATGCCAAAGTGCAAACGACCGTCGCGAAAGTGAGCCGGATGATTTTCATGTATAACGATTCAGTTTTCTACGCGCCTGATGAACATCCAAGGGCGACAAACCACTTTTGTGGATTCAGAAGAACAGATCGCCGCGAAGCGCGCTTTCGTTGGCTTGCTATTTGTTAGCGGTGAATTGCCAACTGAGGCAGGAATGCAAGACCAGCCCGAGCCGGCTGAATGTAACACAGCTATGGAACCAGGTGAGTCTCGCTACAGTCACTTCAGCGTGGCATTCCATGAATCTTCGGTTGTTGGCTTGAAATTTACCCTCTGCGACATCGGCATAGTGCTCGAAGCGACGGTTTCCTGATGCTGCGCATCGCAAGCCACCGCTAGAAGTTCGCAATCTACCGAATGCGGATCAGTATTGCGCTAAGTAGCTTCCCCGGCGTGAATTCGACTCGCTCTTCAATTTCTCGCCTGCCTGTCGGGAGGGGCGGCGCACGAATTCTTTCAAACGCATAACCCTCTTCAAAATGAACGATCAACTCACCAAGCAACTCACCGCCGTCATCATGGCGCACGGCCTGGCCGTGGCCAGCGCGCAAACTCCTCCCGGTTCGGGAAGCGACACGAACAATCCCTCCAAGCTGCCGGACGTGGTGGTGAAAGGGCAGCAAGAGCAAGAAACGCCTTACAAACCCGAGCGCCTGCAATCGCCGCGTTACACCGAGCCGCTGCGCGACGTGCCACAGACGATCACCGTCGTCCCGCGCGCGGTCATCGAGCAACAGAACGCGACGACTTTGCGCGACGTGTTGCGTAACGTGCCCGGCATCAGCTTCCAGGCGGGCGAAGGCGGCGTGCCGGCGGGCGATAATCTTTCCATCCGAGGCTTCAGTGCGCGCACGGACATTTTCGCGGACGGCGTGCGGGACTTTGGCGGTTACTCACGTGACCCGTTCAACACCGAACAGGTCGAAGTCGTTAAAGGTCCTGGATCTTCACACGCGGGACGCGGCTCCAGCGGCGGCATCATCAACATGGTGAGCAAGTCGCCTCAACTGGATCGTTTTTACGCCGGCTCCTTCGGTGTCGGAACGGAGGATTACAAACGCCTCACGTTGGATTTCAACCAACCGATCGCGAAGTCCCCGCTGGACGGCACCGCCGTGCGCGTGAACGGCATGTGGACTGACTCCGGCGTGGCGGGCCGCGACGTGATCAACAACGAGCGCTTTGGCATCGCGCCTTCCGTCGCCTTTGGCCTGGGCACCCCGACCCGCGTCACGTTGAGTTACTTCCATCTGGAGCAGGACAACATTCCCGATTACGGCATTCCCTGGGTGCCGCCGAACAGCGGTCCACTCGCGGCTTACAGCGACAAGGCCCCGCCGGTGGATTTCAGTAACTTCTACGGCCTGAAGCACAAAGATTTTGAGCACACGCACACTTATATTCCGACCGCGCTCATCGAACATGAGTTCAACGAAAGCTTCAGCTTGCGCAACCTGACGCGGTATGGGCGCAACGATCGTGACTCAGTCATTACCGCCCCGCGCTTCATCGATCTCGATCCCACAACCAATACCGTCCAATACGGCAACAGCGTCACGCGCCAGAACCAGTCGCGCGATCAGGTGGACACGATTTTTGCGAACCAGTTGGATTTCACCTCGAAGTTCGATACCTGGCGATTGAATCACACGGTCGTGACGTCTCTGGAATACGAGCACGAAACATCGCTGAATTATTCGCGCACTGGGGCAGTCATCGCGACGACCCTGTTCAATCCCAACTCATCCACACCGTATCCTTTCGAGATCCGGCGCAACGGGATTCGCGCAGATGCCAAGTCCGACTCGGTGGCCGCGGCAATGTTTGACACGATCAAGTTTGGCGAACATTGGCAGGCGCAGGGTGGCGTGCGCTTCGAGCATTTCGGGACGGACTTTATTTCGCTGACCAACGGCCGCCCGCGCGTTCCTTTGGATCGTGACGACAACATGGTGAGCTACCGCGCTGGATTGGTTTACAAGCCGGTCAAGCAAGGGAGCATCTACGCGGCTTACGGGAATTCGTTCAATCCTTCTGCGGAAGGACTTACCTTGAGTGCCGCGCCCAGTGCGGCCAACAACTTGAACATCGATCCTGAAGAGAGCCGCACGTTGGAAATCGGAACGAAGTGGGACCTGCTCGATAACCGTCTTTCGCTCAGCCTCGCAGTGTTCCGCACGGAAAAGACCAATGCTCGTACCGATGATCCAGCGGACCCCACCGACATTGTCGTGCTGGACGGCGAGCAGCGCGTCGATGGCGTCGAGGTCGGCGTGGCCGGGAGAATCACCGAGCAATGGCATGTCTTCGGCGGTTACGCCTACATGGTCAGCAAGATCACCGAATCGAAGAACCGGGATGAAGTCGGCAAGGAATTGATGAACACGCCGAAGAATACGTTCAGCCTCTGGACGACTTACGATTTGCCGTGGGACCTGCAAATCGGTGGTGGCGTGGAGTACACCGATAGCCGTTTCACCAGCAACGCGAACACGCGCGAAGCGCCCAGCTATGTGCTCTTCAATGCCATGGCGGGCTGGAACGTGAGCAAAATTTTTACCTTGCGCTTGAATGTGTATAATTTGGCGGATGAAGAATACATCGGCTCCGTGGGCGGCGGACACTTCATTCCCGGCTCGGGCCGCGCAGGGGCGTTGACCGCCAGTCTGGCATTCTAACGAAAGTTTTCTCATGTTGATCAGCGTTCCAGATGTGTTGACCGCCGAGCAAGTCGCGCAGGCGCGGCAGATTCTCGACAAGGCCGAGTGGGTCGATGGCAAGGTCACCGCCGGCCATCAGTCATCCAAGGCCAAGGACAACATGCAGATTCCCGAAGGCTCGCCGGTCGCGCAGCAGTTGGGTGATATGATTCTTGGGGCGCTCGGACGGAATCCATTGTTCCTTTCTGCCGCGCTGCCGCTGCGCGTGTTTCCGCCGTTGTTCAATCGCTACTCCGGCGGACAATCCTTTGGCACGCACGTGGACAACGCGATTCGGCAAGTGACCGGCACGCCGCATCGCATCCGCACGGATCTTTCGGCCACGCTCTTTTTGGCCGCACCAGAAGAATACGACGGCGGCGAACTCTGCGTTGAAGACACCTACGGCGTGAAGAGCGTGAAGCTGCCGCCCGGCCACATGATCCTCTATCCCTCGACGAGTTTGCATCACGTCACGCCCGTCACGCGTGGCGCACGCATTAGTTCGTTCTTTTGGATTCAAAGCATGATTCGCGACGACGGCCAGCGCTCGCTGCTCTTCGATCTGGACTTGGCGATTCAACGGCTCGGCCGTGATTTGCCCAATGAGCCCGCGGCGCAGCAATCGTCGGTGCAACTCACCGGCGTGTATCACAACCTGCTGCGGCAATGGGCGGAAGTGTGACCATGAATGTTCATCGTAGGAGCCGCTGTGAAGCGGCGGCCAATGTTCTTGGCGAGAAGATGGCCGCGCCTTCACAGGCGCAGCTACTGCGTCTCTGCCAAAGTCGCAGCACTTCAAATGGTTTGAACTGATGCCACTGCGCAAAATCATTTTCTGGCTGCACTTGATTGCTGGCGTCGTTGCCGGCCTTGTGATTCTCGTCATGTCTGCGACGGGCGTGGCGCTGGCGTTCGAAAAGGAAGTCGTGGCGTGGGCGGAGCGCGACGTGCGCCGCGTCACGCCGCCGTCGGATGTGAAGCGATTGCCGCTGGATGAATTGCTCGCCAAGGTCCGCGCCGCGCAACCGGAGGCGCGTCCCTCCGGCGTGACGATTTACTCCGACCCAACCATCGCCACGCTGGTGAGCATCGGACGCACGAACGGTTTCCATGTGAACCCTTACACTGCCGACGTGCAGCCGCAGGGCGCGAAAGGCACGCGCGCGTTCATGCACCAGATGATCGATTGGCACCGTTTCCTCGGCGCGCACGACGCGAAGCGCCCCATCGGCAAAGCCATCACCGGCGCGTGCAATGCGGCGTTTTGTTTCCTTGCCCTTAGCGGTCTTTATCTCTGGTGGCCGCGCCAGTGGACGAAGACCGCGTTCCGCTCCATCACGTTGTTCAACTGGAAATTGAGCGGCAAACCGCGCGACTGGAACTGGCACAATGTCATCGGCCTCTGGAGCGCGCCCGTGCTCATCGTGCTCACGCTCACGGCCATGCCGATCTCGTATCGCTGGGCGAGCGACGTGATTTACAAACTGACGCGCAGCGAACCGCCCGCGCAAGCCGGACCGCCCGGCGCAGCGCCTTCGGTCGAAGTTCCCACGCCGCCCTCGGGGACAAAAACATTGAGCCAGGAAGCTCTCCTCGCCTCGGTGCAGAAAGAAATTCCGCAGTGGAGTCAGATCACGCTGCGCCTCGGCGGTGGTGGTGGGCCGCGCGGTGGAGGCGGACGTCTCCGTGAAGGCGCGACCAACACGCCGCCCAGCGAGGCTCGTGGTGTTGAAGCCCGCGCACCGCAGGCCGTGACCTTCGCTGTGAAACAAAGCGCGGGCGCGCCGCGTTTTGCCACGTCCCAGATCACGCTCAATCCCTTCACCGGTGAAGTGCTGCGCGCGGAAAAATATTCGGACTACAACCTCGGCCGCCGCGTGCGTTCCTGGACGCGCTTCCTGCATACCGGCGAAGCGCTCGG
>DATHKK010000244.1:0-3668 GCA_035489355.1 Candidatus Limnocylindria bacterium | reverse complement strand
CTCGCCCGCCATGTAGCCCTCGACGACGTAGCGCGCCTGCAATCCCAGCGCCTCCGCGCGCGAGATGGTCTGCGGGTCGAGAAGTTGATCAAGGTGGGCTTGGTCCATTTAACGGTGAGCTTCCAGGAGTTGAAAGATTTGCGCGCGGCGGGCCGCACGATCCTTTTCTCGTTCGGCTTCCTGCTGCTCATACTCGGGGCCAATGTTCAACACCCACTCCGATTCGCTTTTCGGGGATTGCGCGCGCTCCTTGAGCATTTGAAGCGGCGTCTGACCGTCCACTTTCTCGTTCACATCCAGGCCGGCGGCCAGCAATGATTTCACCGTTTCGATGTGCCCTTGGATCGCTGCTTCATGTAACGCGCCGGTGTCTTGAGATCGCGCTCCATATCGCAAAAGAAGTTGAACAGCCTCCACATCATTGTTGGAAGCCGCCGCATAAAGCGGGGATTTGGCGAGCCGAGAGGTCGAAAGCAGGTTTACATCCGCACCGGCTCGCGCGAGTTCCTCCATGATCTCCAGTAGCGCCGCGCGCTTCTGTCGCGCTTCGTTCTCACGTTCTCTGGCAGACGGCTCGTCGTGCTCCGACAGGTCCAGAATAATGCTTTCACGCGATCTCTGTGTGATGGCGGTTGCCAGCGGCGTTCCGTTGCCGGCCCCATCATGTGCGCACTTCGCTTTCTGGAGGCTGAGACACGCGTTGAGGTTTGCCCCGCCAGCGATGAGCAGGCGCACCAGGGGCACATTCGCTTCAAACACTGGCACCAGTAACGCGTGATCCAGTCCCCGGCCGCCGGATCGGAAAAGAAGCTGAACCATCTCATGATTGTTTGCTTCAGCCGCCAGCTTCAGCGCCGTATCTCCCTTGCGCGTTTCCGCCGTTGGGTCGGCGCCGGCCTCCAGCAGCAAGCGCACGATCTCGAGATTGTTCCCCTCGGTCGCGAGAATGAGAGGAGTGATGCCGACGTCCTCATCGTCACTGAACTTCTCGTTCGGATTGGCCTTGGCGGCCAGCAGCAACTTCACGGTCTCGACCGCTCCACCCCTGCGTTCGTCGGGGCCTTGCCAATGGCCCCCGGCGCACGCTGCAATTAGTGGCGACCACCCGCTGCGTTTGTTCACCTTCGCCCCCTTCTCGATCAGTCGGCGCAAAATCTTGAACGCGTCCGAATGGCTGGCCAGCACCAGCAGGCTCCCATACGCCTCGCCCATTCTGGCGAATTGCTGTTCCACGGGAAAGCCCGACGCCAGGAGTTGCTCGATCGCCTCCACGTTATCCCGCTCGATGTCCTGGCAGATCTTATCGTACTCCTCTTTGCTGATCTTTTTCTTTGCTGGCGCCTTCGTCGTCATCCGCGTTTCTTGAATCGATTCACACTCCCTTACGCCGCCAGCTTCTCGTCCTTTGGAATCGTTTCGAGAATGCGGCGCGTGATGTTGTCGCTCGTCACACCTTCGCTTTGCGCGGCGAAATTCGCGACGATGCGGTGGCGGAAGACGGGGAGCGCGACAGATGCTACATCATCACAGCTCACGTAAGTCTGGCCGTTGAGAATCGCGCGGGCCTTGGCGGCGAGAATCAGATTGAGCCCGGCGCGCGGACCGGCGCCCCAGGAAAGCCACTTCTGGCAGAAGTCGAGCGCTTCGGAAGTTTTGGGCCGCGTCGAACGCACGAGACGTTCGGCATAGGCGTAAACGTGATCGGCCACCGGGATGCGGCGCACGATTTGTTGCAGGCGCAGGATTTCCTCCGTGCCCAACACGGCCGTGGGTTTCTCCAGTGGCGCGCCCGTGGCCATCTTCATGATCTGCAATTCTTCCTCGGCGCTCGGATAATCGACGAGGATCATGAACATGAAGCGGTCGAGTTGTGCTTCGGGCAACGGATAAGTCCCTTCCTGTTCGATCGGGTTTTGCGTCGCGAGCACGAAGAACGGATCGGGCAGCGCAAAATCATTTCCGCCCACGGTGACTTTGCGTTCCTGCATCGCTTCGAGCATCGCGGCCTGCGTCTTGGGCGGCGTGCGGTTGATTTCGTCGGCGAGGATCATGTTGGCGAAGATCGGTCCCTTCAGAAACCGGAACTCGCGCGCATTGGTTTGTGGGTCCTGGAAGATGACCTCGGTGCCGGTGATGTCGCTGGGCATGAGGTCGGGCGTGAACTGAATGCGCTTGAACGACATGTGCAGCGTTTGCGCCAGCGTGGAGATGAGCAGCGTCTTGGCGAGGCCGGGCACGCCGACGAGCAGCGCGTGGCTGCGCGTGAAAATGGAAATCAAGACCTGCTCGACGACTTCCTCCTGGCCGACGATGACTTTGCCCAGCTCGGACTTGATGCGCGCCGCCGCTTCCTTGAGATGCTCGACCGCCTGCAAATCCTGGTCGGCCACTGGTGACTCATTGCTCATGAATTTTCTCCGGTTAAAGCGCAGTAGTTAACGGGACGGAACGCGCCTTCACAAGGAACTTTGCCGTAACAGGGAAGTGAACGGCGCATTCAAAAACTTCGAGCCGTTCGGTGGCCTGGGCTGCGAAGCAAGCCGCGATCACTGGCCGTCCACACCCGCCTGAGTTTCCACCCAGCGGGCCATGAGCCAGAGCACATCCGAAAGGCGGTTGAGGTAAATAACAATCTCGGCGTTCAGCGCATCACCAGTCTCACGGATGGCGCACACGCGGCGCTCCGCCCGGCGGCAAGCGGTGCGCGCCAAATCCAGGGCGGCTGCGAGCGGCGTCGCGCCCGGCGTGGCCCAGCCTTTGAAGGAAATTTTTTGTGCTTCGAGATTCTTCACCAATTCATCGAGCCGCGTCGTCATCGTGGACGTGACGAGTATAAATCCATCACGAGCGTAACGTTCGAGGTCAGCAGGAGCGGTCGCGAGTTCGCCCATGATGTCCACGAGCTGCTTCTGCGTCGTGAACAATTCCCCGCGCAGCCATTCGTCGTTGGAGTTCGCGCGAGCCACTCCCAGGGCGGCATTGAGTTCGTCGATCACTCCATTGGCTTCCACGCGCGGATGGGTCTTGGCGACGCGTCGATTATACATCAGCGCGGTGGTGCCGTCGTCGCCGGTTCGCGTGGCAATGCTCATGTCAGGAAATCATGTTGCACCATGGCGTTGATTAAGCGGTGGAGGCCATCGGCCGGGCAAGGTCATTCCCGCAGCGAACTGCTCGAAAGGAGCCGGCCGTGAAAGGGCCAGCGTGATAGGGCGGAACAATTTTTATGGCCGCTGCATGGAAGATTGAACCCAGCGCCCAATGGCGGCAAGCTTTGGCGTGCCCAAACAACGGAAAGAAAAGCGGCGGCCATCTCGGCGTGGAGCTTTCGCCGCTCTTTCCGTTTCGCTTTTCGTGCTTGCCGCCGCAGCAATTTGGATGGCTTTGAAACCGAAAAATATCCGGCAGGCATCAAGCATCGAAAAAACCGCCCCTCTCGGCCCGACGAACGTCGCGCCCGCACTTCCGGTGACGAACGCGGCTGACCCTCGCCTCTTTTTCGCGTGGCTCACGAACAACACTGATCCCGCTGAGTTGCTGAACATCGGCACGCGCTTGCTGGAGGAGGGCCGGGCCGGGCCGGCGCTCCTTTGTTATCAGCGCGCCCTGGAGTTGAAGCCGGACGATGAGGAAATCTGTTTCAATCTCGGCGTCGTCTTTGCGCGCAT
>DATHKK010000243.1:0-2607 GCA_035489355.1 Candidatus Limnocylindria bacterium | reverse complement strand
ATTTGAAACACAACTCATCGAGACGGGGGATAAACGCGACGGACGGGGACGGAAGATCCGGTTGGCGGATCGTCGGGCAGAATTTGTCCGGGCGTATCAGGCGAGCGCGCTGACGATGGCGGCGTTCGCGCGCCGCGAAGGACTGAAGTACTCGACGTTCGCGGGTTGGGTGCTCCGGAGCGCCGCTCGCAGCAGTGATGGCATTGCCCCGGTCCGTTTTGCCGAGGTGCGATTGCCGATGGCGGCTCCGAGTCCGTCCGCTCCCGGAATGGAAGTGCGTCTGGTCGATGGCACGGTGGCGCGTGGGGCCAATGGGGTGGAACTGGCCGCGCTCGTGCGCGCCCTGCGGAGCTGAATGCCATGCTTCCTTTTCCGACGGCGATCAAAATTTTTGTGGCCATCGAAGCGGTGGACATGCGCAAACAGTTTAACGGTCTGTGGTCGGCGGTGCAGGAAAAGCTGCACGAGGATCCGAAGAACGGCGCGGTGTTCGCATTCATCAACAAGGAACGCACGCGATTGAAGTTGTTGTATTGGGACGGCACCGGCGTGTGGGTGCTGGCGAAGCGCCTCGAACAGGGCCGGTTCTCGTGGCCGGCGCCGAGCAGCGATCAAACCAAGCTTTCGCTCGCACCGGAAGCGCTGGCTTTGTTGGTCGGCGGAATTGAGCTCAAACACGGTTCGCTGAAGCCGTGGTACGAGCGCTGAAAAAAGACTTTCAGACAGCGCGAAAATATCGTCGGAAAAAGGAACTTGTGGGTGCGTTCGCTGACTGAACGCGCGTGCTGAGCGCGCCCGTAATTTCCCTCGAAGAAGCCCGAGTCCTGTCCCAGGAAAATGGCCGGCTGCGCGAAAAGATCGCCGAACTGAAAGCGCAAGTCGCGTGGCTGACGAAGTGTCACTTTGGGCCGGGCAAAAGCGAGTCACTCGATCGCGCGCAAATCTTGCTCGAACTCGGCACCTTGGAAAAACTTCTCCCCCCGGCGCGGCCCACGGAGACCATCACCTATGAACGCGCCACCGGTCCGGCGGTGCCCCGCACCCTGCCGGCGGAAAACTTCGCGCACCTGCCGGTCAAAGAAATCATCGTGATCGAACCCGCCGCCGTGCAGGCCGATCCCACGCTCTACGAAAAGATCGGGGAAGAGCGCACCTTCGAGGTCGACGTGATCCCGCCCCAACTCTTCAAGCGTGAAATCGTCCGTCCGAAATACCGTCACCGCCTGGACCGTAATCGTGCTCCGTTGACGGCCACCGCACCCGCCCGCCCGGTGGCCGGCGGCTACGCCTCGGCCGGTTTGCTCGCCTGGGTGATGATCGCCAAATATTGCGATCATCTGCCGCTGTATCGGCAGGAGCGAATGCTGACCCGCTGGGGCGCGAAGATCTCCGACCAAACCATGACCGACTGGGTGCGGCTCAGCGCCGATTGGCTGGAGCCACTCTACAAAAAGATGCAGCACGACTTGCTCGCCGGCGATTATATCCAGGCCGACGAGACTCCGGTGCGATGTAATGATCCGGACCAAAAACGCGGCGGGACTACGCAAGGCTGGCTGTGGGTCATCAGCAAACCCGGAGGCGATGTCGTCTTCGACTGGCGACTGTCGCGCCAGCACGGTGAACTCACTTCCTTGCTCAAAGACTATCGCGGCCTTTTGCAATCCGACGGCTACGGCGCCTATCCAGCCTTCGCCCGCGAGCACGAGGGCGTCGCTTGGGTGGGATGTTGGGCGCACGCTCGACGAAAATTTTTCGAAGCGCTGGGCCACTCGCCCAAGGCCGCGCAATGGGTGCTGCGCTTGATCGGCCGGCTCTACGCCCTGGAAAGTCAATGGGACGAAACCAAAGTCGGCGAACAGCGCGCCGCCCTGCGCGCCGAACACTTTGCCCGGCCACTGCGTTGGCTGAAACGGGTCGCGCGGCGGATGCAGGCCAGGACACTCCCGAAGTCCGAACTCGGCAAAGCCTGCACTTATTTGCTCAATCAGTGGGAGCCGCTGACTTCGCACCTCAAACACAGCCAGACCAGGCTGGATAATAATCTGATCGAAAATGCGATCCGGCCCTCGGCCATTGGGAAGAAGAATTGGTTGTTCATCGGCCACCCCGATGCCGGGCAAAGATCCGCCATCATTTACTCGTTGGTCGTTTCGTGTCAGCGCCACGGCAAAGATCCCCACGCCTACCTCCGTGATGTGCTCACCCGGCTACCGGCGATGACGAATCACGACGACCTCACTCCTCTGCTGCCAGTGAACTGGTCCGCGCCGACAGCGACGACGCTCGTCTCGTAACTCCGAGTCGGAAACGTGACCCCTCCAACGGTCGCCAGATCAGAACTCTGAGCAGAATCGTCACCATTACGCCCCGTCTACAAGGCACCCGGCCGGGTGCTTACGTTGGTTAGCGGTCCGAACCAGTTCCAATCATTGGCCGAACAATAGTATCCGGACCATTTGTTATCTACCGGAATAAGTTTCTTCCGAAATGGATTTAAGAAAATGTAGAGAAAGACGGGCAGGCGATCTTCGTCAGCGCGCAAGCGGTGATCATAGAAACTTTTTTGCCAGTGAGAGTCATGCTTGCGCAACAGAGGGCTAAGGC
>DATHKK010000242.1:0-5065 GCA_035489355.1 Candidatus Limnocylindria bacterium | reverse complement strand
GAGGCAAGTGATCCCCAGTCCCACGACAGCATTTAACATCCAGCGCCCCCAAATTGGCATGGCCCTTTGTAGCTTTGGTATTTCATTCACGCAAATGCTTTGGCGGATCGGCGCGGTTTGCGGGTTCCCTCCGAATGCCTGAAACAGAAACCGGCGCTTGACCCAGGCAGGCACCATCGCTATTTTCCGCGCTTTAATGACCGTTATTGTTCGACAAATTCTGCTGGAGGTCGTCGTCGTAGGCGACGCCGTGGCGCCTTGTCGAAGTTAGAAAGATTTCGACAACAACCCACGGCTGGAAACGGTCGTGGGTTTTTTGTTGCCCGCGCCGGGCAGCCGATTAAGAAAGAAGCATGAGCAAACAGTTACAAACCGCGGAACGGAAGAAGACGATGACCACCGTGCGCGCCGAAGTGGGCCGTGCGATGAAGGGTTGCGAAATCCTCGTCGAGGCGCTGGAGCGCGAAGGCGTGGAACACATCTTCGCTTATCCGGGCGGCGCGAGCATGGAACTGCACCAGGCGCTCACGAAGTCAAAGATTCGCACCATCCTTCCGCGCCACGAGCAGGGCGGATCGTTCGCAGCGGAAGGTTACGCGCGCGCGAGCGGCAAGGCTGGCGTGTGCATGGCCACCAGCGGTCCCGGCGCGACCAATCTCATCAGCGCCATCGCCGACGCTTACATGGATTCCATCCCGCTCGTCTCGGTCACTGGACAGGTGCCGCAGGCGATGATTGGCAAAGGCGCGTTTCAAGAGACCGATTTCTTCGGCATGACGCTGCCGATCGTGAAGCACAGCTATCTGATCACGGACATCAACGACATTCCGCGCATCGTCAAAGAAGCGTTCTATATCGCGACGAGTGGACGGCCCGGTCCGGTGGTGATCGATTTTCCGAAGAACATTCAGCAGCAGAAAGCGCAGCCGGTCTGGCCCAAGGAAATCAAACTGCGAGGTTACCATCCGGACAAGCGCGCGGATGATCTCGTGTTGAATGAAATCATCGGCCTGATCGAAAAGGCCGAACGCCCCGTGCTTTATTGCGGCGGCGGCATCATCAGTGGCAACGCAGCGGAGGAATTGAAAAAGTTCGCCGAGGCCGCACAGATTCCGGTGTGCACGACGATCATGGGTTGCGGCGCGTTCCCGGAGACGCATCCGCTCTCGTTACGCTGGCTCGGCATGCACGGCACGGCGTACGCCAACTGGGCTGTGAGCGGCGAGTTCCAATATCGCAAGGACGCCGCTGGTCCGATGGTGAAGTTGAAGGACGGCGCGGATCTCCTGCTCGCGTTCGGCGTGCGCTTCGATGACCGCGTGACCGGCAAGGTGGATGAGTTCTGCAAGACGGGCACGATCGTTCACGTGGACGTCGATCAGTCGGAGCACAACAAGAATCGCAAGGTGCAGCTGGCCATCGAGAGCGACATCAAGTTCGCGCTTCGTCGGCTGAACGAGATGATTGCCAAGCGGCCCATCCAGAAAAAGTTTACCGCGTGGCAATCACAAATCGCTGAATGGAAGCACAAGGCGCCGTTGCACTATGAAGTCACCAGCGAAGTGATGAAGTCGCAGCACATGAAGGATCATCTCACCGGCAAGGAGAGTGAAGTCATTCTGCCGCAGATGGCGATCGAGATGCTTTACGAACTCACGAAGGGCGATGCCATCATCACCACCGGCGTGGGCCAGCACCAGATGTGGGCGGGCCAATATTACAAATACAAATTTCCCCGGCAGTTCCTCACCAGTGCGGGCCTGGGCGCAATGGGCTACGGCTATCCCGCCGCGCTCGGCGCGAAAGTCGCAATGCCACACAAACAGGTGGTCGACATCGACGGCGACGGCTCATTTGTGATGAACGTGCAGGAGTTGGCCACGGCGCACATTGAAAAAATTGCGGCCAAGGCCCTCATCTTGAACAACCAGCACCTCGGCATGGTGGTGCAATGGGAAGACAAGTTCTACGACGGCAATCGCGGCCACACCTTCCTCGGCGATCCGGACAATCGTCATCAAATTTATCCGGACTACGTGGGCATGGCCAAGAGCTTCAACGTCCCCGCCGAGCGCGTGATGTTCCGCAAGGACCTGCGCGCCGCCATGCAGCGCATGCTCGACTCGAAGGAACCCTATCTGCTCGACGTGATTACGCCTTACACGGAACACGTGATGCCGTTCATCCCTGCGGGGAAGACGGTGGCGGATATGATTTATTGACGTGTATGGTCCGAAATGTCCGCAACATATTCTTTCTCCTTTGCGCGATCCTGCTTTTCTCAATAGCGCAATTGAAGGCGGTAGAACCTGAGAAGCAGAATTTTGCTTTAAGTGATGTAATTCCGCGAGGAATCATTGAGGTCGAAATTCTAACTCTACAGTACACCAAAAGAGCTGAAGAACTCACCGTAAAATTTAGCGCTAGTGCACGCGAGAACCGCGATTGGCTCCTGAACTACGTAAAGACAGCGCCGCAAGGGCCACTGCCATACCATCCCAAGCTTGGTCTGACTGAAAAAGAATACGCCGAGTACTTGAGCGAAGTCGAAAAGCGGACGCTTGTGGTTGCAACAAATGCACAGGTTCTTTTCCGTCGCGACGGCGATGTTGTCACTGTGCGCGATGGAGCGAAGAATTCACCTCTAGCCAAACTCCGGCTTAACATAAAATCGCGCGAGCTTGAAGCCTCTGTCGGGAAACTTGGACAGCCGAAATGGAATGTAAACGAGCGTACCGATACGCCGCTTGGCTTTTTCGAGGGTTATAGGTGGCGTTATGAGAAGAGTGATCTCGACAAAATGGACATCACAATTGTTTCGCGCGACATCCTTCGTTTAAAGAAATCAGGCAAAATCGTTTGGCGTCTAAAAGACAATGTCACTGCGAAAGGCACGCCAACTCAACAGTACGATGTCTTGTTTCAATATACTCCGCCTTCGGAATCACAGAAACATCCGGGCTAGCCAAGCGCTTCTACCGATGCAACTTCGATCTTCTCCGCCAGTTCCTTCGGCATCTCTACCGCGCGCATCGCGCCTTCCACGTGCGCGACGCACACAACGGTGAGAGAGCCACGTGCGACTTCCTCCCGATCACTGTTCAAGCGGTAGAAGCGGAAGACGTACGTGAGCGCCTTGCTCTTTTTCTCCTTCACCAGCATGTGGACTTCGACGAGGTCCTCGAAACGCAGCGGCTTGAAGTAATCGCATTCAGCGTGAACGCGCGGCCAGCCCAGAGGCGGGTCCACGTCTTTCATTACAACCGAGTATCCGAGCGCGCGATAAAAGGCGTGCTCTGCCGTCTCCATGTATTTGAAGAAGTTCGAATAGTGGACGATGCCAGCCATGTCGGTTTCCGAGAACTCGACGCGGCGTTGGATTTTGAAATCGTAAGGCATCTAGGTGAGTTGAGGGTTGAAAGTTGAAGGTTGAGGCTTCGAAGAAAGAGCTTCGCGATACACGTTCAACACGCCTTCGGCCATGCGCTGCACGTTGAACTGTTGCAAGACAGCGCGCTGGCCGGCCTTGCCTAAGGCACGAGCACGTTCGAAGTCGAGCAGGAGCGGCTCCGCGGCGTCAGCGAGTGCTTCGGCATTCGGTTCCGCGATTATGCCGCCGCCGGTCTCCTCGACGATCTCTGGGAAAGCAGCATGTCTTGGCTGCACCACGGGCACACCCGCGGCGAGCGCCTCGATCACATACAATCCAAATGCTTCGCCATACATCGCCGGGGTGCAGAACACATCCAGCGATTCGAAGAACGAAATCTTTTCCGCGCGCGAAACGTTGGGGAAAAACCTTACTTGAGAAAGCAAACCAGCGGCATCGAGCCGGCCTTTCTGTTCCTCCACGAACGGTTCGTCTCCTGGCCCGCAACCTCCGCCGACGTGAAGCTTCAAATCTGGAATTCGGTCGCGTTTCTTTAACTCAATGAACACATCCACGGCCAGGCCGAGGCCCTTCTCCGCACACATGCGCGCGAAATAGCCGAGGACTGGTGCGCGGTCCTTGGTCCGTGGTCCGCGGTTCGCAGAGTAACCTTCGGTGTTAATGCCATTGTGAACGACCCGCACCCGCTGCGCCGGCACCTTCAACCGCTCCGCCATCAGTTCCGCAAAGTAGCGGCTGGGCGCGATGAACAAGTCGATGTCCCGCGCGCGTTCCGCGAGAATCTTCCATGCGGCGGCGCGCTGTCTCTCGGGCAACGCATCCACAAACGTGTCCTCGCCCTGCAACATACAGACGAGGGGTACGCGCAATTGTTCTTTGAGCCGGCGCACCATGCCAACCAGCAGCACGTTCGAGAGCGAGACCAAGTCACAACGATGATTGGCCTTGAGCCACGAGACGAGTTCATCGACTTCGCGAGCCTGGTTTCCTTCCTCGCCGCGCAGCATGGACACGGTGAGTTCACCGACATCTTCCGCGCGCGTCCTGCCAGCCATGCCTCCAAGAAGCTTCAGCAGAACCGGTGAAGCGAGCGCGCGGCGCAGCCATTCCGGCGCGCGGCGAAACCACGGGAGTTTTTGCGCGAGATACACGTTCACGCCGCTGAAAAAAATGGGCGTGCCTGCGCTCTGGTCGGCTTCATCGAGCGTAAGTGGGAGATAGAGCGGCAGCATGAGCGTGTCATGTCCGAGCTTGCGCAACGCCGTGACCAGCGCGTTGTCGCGAAAGCAGCCGCCGCAATACATGCCGCCGGCCCCCGGTGTGATCTGAACAATGTTCACGCCGCGCCGAACGTAGGGGAACGGAGGAAAAGAGACAACCCACTGTGCGGATTCCTCCTAATCTTAATCTTAATCGCAATCGCTTTAGAGAGATTAAGATTAGGATTAAGATTAGGAGAAGGCGCTCACCCCCCGGCGACGATGCGGACGATTTCCAGCCGATCGCCATCGCGGACTTCGCGCTGCGCAAATTCGGACGGCGTGACGGCTTCGCCGTTGTGTTCCACCACCACGCTGCGCGGAAGAAGATTTTGAGCGCGGAGAAATGTTTCCATGCTACACGGCAAATCGGCCGTCACGCGCTGGCCGTTGGCCATGACAGTTCCCGCCGCCA
>DATHKK010000241.1:0-3140 GCA_035489355.1 Candidatus Limnocylindria bacterium | reverse complement strand
CCAGCACGCGCTTCACGTCGCGAATGGCGTTGAAGGTTTCGCCACTGATCAACTTGCCGGTGGCATCGATGGTTTGTCCGCGTTCTTTCTCGCGCCACATGCCGAGCGCGTTGAAATTCTCCAGCGCCAGTCCCAGCGGGTCCATGCGGTTGTGACACGAACTGCACAACGGTTTGCTCCGGTGGATTTCCAGTGTCTCTCGCAACGTCGGCTTATGGCCCTCCACTTCCTTCTCGGAATCCTCGAGGTTCGGAATGTCCGGCGGCGGTGGCGGCGGCGGCGTGCCGAGAATGTTGTCGAGAATGAACAAGCCGCGTTTCACGGGCGACGTGCGCGTGGGATTGGAAGTGACGATCAAGACCGCGCCATGCGTCAGCACGCCGCCACGCGGACTGTCCTTCGGCAAAACAACGCGACGCATTTCCGGGCCGACGAAATTCGTGCCGACCACGTTGGTCAGCGCATAGTGTTTCGCGAGCCGCTCGTTGAGAAACGTGTAATCGCAGTCGATCAATTCGATCACGCTGCGGTCCTGGCGCACGATGTGAGCGAAGGCCATTTCGGTTTCCTGCCGCAGCGCACGGCGCAAGTCGCGATCCAGTTCGATGTTGAGACGGTTGCGGCCCCGGCGAAAATTGTCACGAAACTGCTGAATCTCCGCGCGCTGCTCCGCCGTCAGCTTCTCTTCTGGAATATCGCGCAGTTCCTGGAAGCGCTGACGGTTGCGCTGCATGTTTCGCTCCTCGCCGGCGTCCCGCGCGAGCACCGCGCGCGAATTGATGTCGATGCCGTCCACGTCGCGCACTTGCAGCCATTGCCCAACGAAGTTTTCGATCAAAGCCTCTGAACGTGGGTCAGCCAGCATGCGATTGACCTGCGCTGTCAGGTTCTGGCGCAGTTCGCGGCGCGCGGCGAGACGGAACAACTCCTCGTCCGGCATCGTGGACCAGAGAAAATAAGAAAGCCTCGACGCCAGCGCGTATTCATCCACGAGCGGATGCCTTTTGGAGGCGCTGGCCGGTTCCGTCTCCTCGACACGAAACAGGAAGCGCGGCGACGCCAGCACCGGCACGATGGCCTGCGCGATGCCATCTTCGAATCGTTTGCCCGGCGCGCTGTAACTCTGCTCGGCAATCGTCACCAGCCGTTCCAACGACCGCTCATCGATCGGACGGCGGAAAGCCTTCAGCCCAAATTGCTTTAAGATCTCCTGAGCGTACTCGCGGCGTTGCCCAGGCGTCTGAGGAACATCTTTGCTGAAGAACAACTCGAAGTTTTTCGGCCGGACCCAATGCTCTTTCTCCGTCGGTCCTTCGACGCGCACCGCGAGGATGCGCATGTCCAAGGAGTTCTTTTTGTCCACCGCCGCCGTTAGCGGATGCATCTCCAACGCGAGCTTGCGTTCGCCCGGCTCCCATTTCACATCGACGTCGTGGCGAAACTTCTTTCCGTTCTGCCAGCCGAATTCCTTCTGCCAAAGCTCCTGGCCATCCACCTTCAAAACCATCCGGGTGCGGCCCGGATTGAAATCAAACTCGCCGAGCACCTCCAATTCCAAGACGACTCGATAGCTGCCCGCCCTCTCCGTTTTGAATGAATGCGAAAGATTCGTTTCCGCGTAAAAGGAGTAACGATCGCTGGAGCGTTTGCTGCCCGCATGGCCGAAGACATTTCCGGGAATCACCTTGTCCGCCACGACTCTCGGGACGCGCGGCACCGCGCCGGCTACGATCGTCTCCGCAGCCTGCATGTATTTCTCCAGCAGCATCGGTGACACGGTGAGCACGTCACCGATGTTGTCGAAGCCGTAGCCCGAGTCGTCCGGCGGCAACTCGTCATCCACTTTGAAATCGAAACCCATCAGGTCACGAACGGTGTTTCGATATTCCGTCCGGTTCAGCCGGCGAATCGTCACGCGGCCCGGATCGGGATTTTTCGAGTCCACTTGGAACACTTCGTCTTTGATCCACGCCTCCAACTTTTTCTTCTGCTCAACTGACGGACGCGGCTTCTTTTCCGGGGGCATCAGTCCACCACGGACATTCTTCAGCACCGCCAGCCAGAGATCTCGCTTGGCCAGCATCTCTTCGTGGGAATTGAACTCGTCGAACGACACCTTCCCCTTATTCGCGCCATCGGCATGGCAGTCGGAACAGTATTCGGTGAGGATGGACTGAATGTTCTTGGGAAATGGCGTGCCGGCGCCTACGGCCACTCCGGACAGGCTGAGCAAGGTAAGGAAGAGGAAACAGAACAAGGACGCGTGGGCACTGGAATGGCCCGGTGCTTCTCCACCGTTGAACGCTAATGCTTGTTGCCGTTTCATAATCAGGGAACAAAACCAATCAATTTGATTTGCGCCTGTTTGTCGATTCCTGAAACCACTTTATACTTGCTCAGGTTCCAGAGGCAGACGCTTCCGGCACCACGATGGCGACACGCATTTTGACGGTGCGCCCGTCCGTTAGCGAGGCGCGGCTCCAGCATTGATGCTGTTGGATCCGCCGCCGCGCCGCCCAACGCGTGGAGGTTGATTCACAAAAGCTTTCGCCTCCTGCGCTGCTTTGGTTTCCACGCCGGGCTTCTGCAGGAAACCCAGATCGCGGAACCATTCGATGTAGCGGTCCTGCCAGGTTCCAAAGGGAATTCCGTTCCGGTGCGTCAGGCCGCCGGTCATGCGGCTGCCATCGCTCAACGGATCACCGGGATGGCGGCCATTACCGTAGATGTGCATTTCCACATTCGGAATGCCAGCGTTCAACATGGCGGTGAAGTATTCGTTGGCCCAGATGGCATGAACCTGATCCCCGGCGCCGGCACAGGTGATGAAAGCCGGCGGCGTGCTCCGTGGAATCGGCGGAGTGGCTCCGCGCGCGAACGGCGTGGGACCGGGATAAATGATGCCCACGAAATCAGGACGCGACGAAATTCCGGCCAACGGATCACCGGCCGCGCTGTTTGTTTTGTCGAAGTCCTCGAAAAAGATCGCCGCCGGCGCCGCCAGTTCCGCTCCCGCCGAAAAACCCATAATGCCGATTTTGTTCGGATCGATGTTCCATTGCCTGGCATGCGCGCGAACCAACCGGATGGCTTGGAGCGCATCGTTCACCGCATCGACTTTCGCATCGTAGCCGTCGCGG
>DATHKK010000240.1:0-3066 GCA_035489355.1 Candidatus Limnocylindria bacterium | reverse complement strand
TCGATGGGCCACCGTCGTGAATCCCACACCGATCGTGCGTCAATGGCAGCCAAAGCAAAACATCCTCAGCTTCGAAGAAATCGAGCGCGTCGTGCGCATCGCCGCCGGACTTGGCATCGAGAAAATTCGCATCACCGGTGGCGAGCCGCTGCTGCGGCAGGATGTGGAGCAACTCATTGCCAGGCTGGCCCACATCGACGGCATCAACGATCTGGCGATGACGACGAATGGATTTCTGTTTCAAAAGAAAGCCCGCGCTTTGCGTGACGCCGGACTGAAGCGTGTCAGTTTCAGTTGCGATTCGCTGGACCGCGAAAATTTTCGGCGAATCACGGGACGCCACGGCCTTGACGAATTAATCGCCAGCATTCATCTGGCGAAGGAGCTTGGCTTCGCACCGGTAAAGGTTAACGCGGTAATCATTCGCGGCGTCAACGACCACGAGATTGAGGCGCTCGCGGAGTTTGCCGTTCGTGAGTCGATCGCCTTTCGCTTCATTGAATTCATGCCGTTGGATTCAGGTCGCGCCTGGCAGCGCGACATGGTGATGCCTGGCCGTGAAATTTTGAAACGACTCCAAGCGCGGTTCGAACTGGCGCCCGTTGTTTCGTCCAACAAATCCGAAACCGCCAGGCGCTGGCGCATCGATGGGAACGCTGCGGAAATCGGCATCATCGCGCCCGTGTCGGAGCCGTTCTGCGGACATTGCAATCGCATTCGTCTCACGGCCGATGGCAAGCTGCGCACGTGCCTGTTCAGCGTGATGGAACATGATTTGCGCTCGCGTCTGCGCGGCGTCGCGACGGATGAGCAATTGCGCGACTACCTCGGCGAAGTGGTTTGGCAAAAGGAAGATCGCCATCACATCGGCGAGCCGGAATTTAAGTTTGCCAGCCGCAGCATGAGCTGCATCGGCGGATGAGCGGCTTGACCTCGCACTCAAAAATTTAAGAAACAACCAATGCCAACATACGAATACCTCTGCGAGAAGTGCGGCCATGAGTTCGAACTGTTTCAGTCGATGAAGGACAAGCCAGTCACGGTTTGCCCGCGGGAAAAGTGCCGGCAGAAAAAGTGGGGCAAGGGCCGCGTGAAGAAACTCATGAGCTCGGGAGCGGGGCTGATTTTCAAAGGCAGCGGCTTCTACATCACTGATTACCGCAGCGAGAACTACAAGGCAGGGGCCAAGAAAGAAACCGCTGGTGGGGAGAGCAAGCCTTCTGGCGGTGAAACAAAAACGTCCGCCACCGCCACCGACTCAAAGCCAGCAGCAACAAAGTCCGAATCAAAGCCGGCGACAAAATCGACGTCCTCGAAAGACAAATAACGCCTTCCCACCCGCCGCCCTGTTGTGTAAAAACTCGCTGCTCGCCTGACATCTTCCGCAAGAGCGGAGTGTCGCCGGTTGCCCGCCGGGCGCGAGTGGTTCCGATGAACGACGAAAAACGAACGCCTCATTACCGCGTGCCGCGGCTGCGCAGTCGTGCCGCCTTGGCGTGCGCGCTCTGGCTGTTCACGTTCGCCGCGATGGCCGCGGAACCGATGATCATGTCGAGCGCGAGCAAGCAGTTCATTGTTCGTGGGCGCCCCCAAACTTCCGTCTTCGCTAGGAACGCCAACACCGATTTGGTTTACATCGACCCGGCCTTGCTCGTCGTGACTTGCGAACGCGTGAAGCAAACCGTCGCGCGGGAACTTGGCTGGGGCAAGACCTGGCGCGGCACGATCTTCGTCGATGTGCGTTCGATGAAATTCGACAATCAGGAGCCGCGGCTTGTTCCCTTTCGCGCGACCGATGGCTGGCGTTATCGCCTCGAAGTGCCGGATGAGATCAGTCGCCGCCGCTTGGTCGAATCAATCGTGGAAGCGCTGCTGATCGAGTTCGCGGATCGTGGCGCCACGGATTATTCCGTCGAGTTACCGCCGTGGCTGGTCGAGGGATTCGCCGCTCATCTCATGTCGGGCGATCTGGCGGACCTCGCGCTGCAACCGAATGCGATGAACGTGCGGCATCGCGCCCACAACGATCCGGTCGCCCCACTGCGCGAACGCGTGCAAGCGACCGGCGCGATATCGATCGATCAGCTCAACTGGGCAGACTTCGATCAAAGCGATCCACAGCGCGCCGAGGCGTATCGATTTTCGTCGCACCTTTTCGTGCGAGAATTGCTGCGGCTGCGCGGTGGTCCTGATGCCATGAGCGCGATGCTGGCGATGTTGCCCGGGCACTTGAACTGGCAGACGGCTTTCCTGCGCGGCTTCGAACCACACTTCCGCCGCATGGTCGATGTCGAGAAATGGTGGGCGCTTTCGATCGTGCAGTTGAAAACGCGCGAATCGTCGGTGCATTGGTCGGCGGTCGAAGCGCAGCGCAAGGTCGAGGACATTCTCCTCACCCCCGTGCAGGCGCCACTTGCCGGTGACGTATCGCCGCAAGTGAAGCCGGTCACATTGCAGACCGTCGTCAGTGACTGGGATTTCAAACAGCAACAGCCGCTTCTACAAACCAAGCTCGGCCAATTGCAGCTTGCCCGTGTGCGTCTGACTCCCGAAATGGTCGCAGTAGTGGATGGTTATCGGGCGGCGATTGGAAAATATTTGCAGGCGCGCCGTCGGCCCGGCCGATTCTTCCGCGAGCGGAACATTGGAACTGCCGTGACACTGGCCATCGAAGATTTCAACGCGCTCGACCAGCAACGCGCGAAAGTTTCAAACAAGAATCTGACGGCGGATGTGGCCACTAAGGCCCTTCTCGCCGTGCGCGAAGCGGACCAACGCCTCGCGGATGGCATCACGGAGTTGCCTCCGAAGGTGGTGCCCTTGACACCCCCCTGACCAATTTTATAGTGCGCTCGCGATGGCGAGTACAAACTCAGTGGCGGCCGACGGAGGAAACCCCGAATCCCACCAGCAAGCGAAGCTCAAGCAATTCCATTCAGCCGGACGCGGGTTTTGGAGCGATGTGCCCGATGCCGACTGGAATGACTTTCGGTGGCAGCTCAAGCATCGCGTGACCACGCTGGAACAACTGCGCCGTTTATTGCCCACGCTCACGCCGGAGGAAGA
>DATHKK010000239.1:0-4005 GCA_035489355.1 Candidatus Limnocylindria bacterium | reverse complement strand
CACCACCTCGACTCCAGGCGAATCCATTTCCACGATAAAGGCCGTGACTTGATCCTTCTGCCGGCCGTTCACCATTTTCGGCGGCGTCTTGGCCATCACGACGATGACTCCGGCGCGCGTGCCGTTCGTACACCAAAGTTTTTCGCCGCTGAGAATGAAGGCGCTGCCGTCCGGCGTCGGCTCGGCTCGAGTTTGCATCCGCGCGGGGTCGGAGCCGACGCCGTTTTCTGTGAGCGCGAAGGCGGAGATTTCCCCGCGCGCGAATCGCGGCAGGAACTTTTGCTTTTGCTCCTCGGTGCCAAACAGGATTAACGGCTGCGGCACGCCAATGGATTGATGTGCCGAAATGAGCGCCGTGAGATTGCCGCAATAACTCCCGAGCAGCATCGCCGCGCGGCAATAATTCGTTTGCGACAGCCCCAGCCCTCCGTACTGCGTCGGCACTTTGATAGCGAACGCTCCAATGTCCGCGAGCGCATGAATCACTTCATCGGGGATTTCGCCGGTGCGATCGATAGCATCGGGATCGACTTGCTCGCGCAGAATTGTTTCCAGCCGTTGCAAAAATGCGTCGCCCTGATCGCGGTCTTCCTGCGTCTGCTCGGGGAAAGGCAGCAGTTTCTCGAACCGCGTTTTCCCCATGAACAAGTCGGCGACGAAACTGGAGGTGAGCGTCTGTTCGCGCGCGGCCTCCGTCATCTCAATGGCGGCGCGCTGGCCGTCGGACATTTTCGAAGTGTCAATGGCGCTGGCTTCTGATTCTTGCGGCATGGTGGTTTTCATCGTGTTCCTCCTTGGCCAAGGTAGGGCGCGCTGTCCCCAGCGCGCCGTGCATCGAATGGAGTGGAAGCTGAATCGCCAGTTGAATCTGAGCGCGGCGTGGTGGGGGCACCACGCCCTGCCGACGTGCCGTCGTAAAAGGACCTGCTGTCATCCGCCATTTGTTTTAACAACACGCAGGGCGTGAACCGCGGTTCGGTCGTTGGGAGTTTCTCCAGATGCGCGACAACATTCGAAACGCCCAGCGTGTCGGCGTAGCGCAGCGGCCCGCCGTGAAAAGGGGCGAAGCCCGTGCCGAGCACCATCGCCAGATCGATGTCCGGTGTCGTCGCCACATTTTCTTCCACACACCGCGCCGCTTCGTTCACCATCAGCAACGACATGCGTTGCTCGAGTTCATCGTGCGTGAAGTGTTTGTGGCGATGGACGCTACGCATCACATCGAGATCATGGTTCGGTTTGTCGTGCGCGCCGTCATAGAATCCGCGGCCTGATTTTTTCCCAAGCATCCTCGCGCCCAGCATCTTCTCGATCAACCCAGGCGCCGTGACTCGTTCGCCAAACGGTTTGGAAAGCGTGTTGACGACGTGGGCGGCGACATCCAATCCCACTTCATCAAGCAAACGCAACGGACCCATCGGCATCCCGAAATCGAGCATGGCTTCGTCGATGTCATGCGCGCTCGCGCCGAGGTCGAACAAGCGGACCGCTTCAACGAGGTACGGCATGAGAATGCGGTTCACGATGAAGCCGGGACTGTCCTTCGACACGACCGGCACCTTGCCGATGCGCCGAGTGAACTCTACGGCGCGTGAGAGAATTTCCGGCGCGGTCTTCGCACCAGGGACAACTTCCACCAGTTCCATGCGATGTACGGGATTGAAGAAGTGCAGCCCTACCACGCGCTCGGCGGCATTTGTGCTCGCGGCAATTTCCGTCACCGACAGCGCCGACGTGTTGGTCGCGAGAATCGTGTTCGGCCCGGTTTGCACCGCGAGAACACGGAAGATGTCCTGCTTAAGCGGAAGCTTTTCCGTCGCTGCTTCAATGACGATGTCCGCATCACGCATCGGCATGTCGGTGGCCGCTGCGAAAACACGATCCTTGCCGTCGCGCGCTTCGAGTGGAGTGAGATGATGATGCTTCACCGCATCTTCATACAACGCCGAGACCGCCGCCTCGCCGCGCACCAACTGTTCGAGACTGACGTCGCGGAGAATCACGGAGAGTCCGCGGCTGCTGAGCCATTGCGCAATGCCTGCGCCCATCACACCCGCGCCAATGACGGCCGCTCGGCTGAAGGCTGGCGGAACAGTGGTGGACTTTTTCGCGCGCTCTTTCATCACGAACAGGCGCAGGAGATTCCGGCAGGCGCCGGTCTGCGCGAGCCGCAGAATCGCTTCGCGTTCGCGCTCCAGGGATTTCTCCAGCGGAAGCGAAACGCCATGCGTGATGACGTCGAGCGCTTCGAAGAGCGCCGGATAGTTGCCGCGTGTCCTGGCGGCAAGCTCTCGCGCGACGCGGGTGCGAATCAGCATCGCGGAGACGGCGTTGTTTGAGACGCGATGGTTGGGACGATGGACTTTCACCGGCTTGAGGATTCGCTCGCACGCAATGTCGAGAAGTCGTTCACGCGGCACGAGTTCATCGATCATTCCCATCTTCAACGCGCGTTCCGCGGCCAATGTTTTTCCAGCGAGAATGATCTGGAGAGTTTTTGGAATCCCAATAAGGCGAGGCAATCGCGTGCAACCCCCCCAGGCGGGAATGATGCCGAGCAGAACTTCCGGCAAACCAATTTTTGTCGCGCGCGCGCCGGTGGCGATGCGGTAACCGCAGGCCAGGGCCAGTTCGAAACCGCCGCCGATGCAAGCACCGTGAATGGCCGCGACGGTCTGAATGTGCAGCGACGCGAGACGATTGAACACGCCTTGGCCGAGTTGGATGAGTTCGACCAACGTGTTGCCAGTTTGTAACTGGCGGGACTCGGTCGTGGCCGAACCCGTGGGAATTATTGAGGCCGGTGGGTTGGCGACAGCTTCTGCCGGTTGCAAACCGGCAGCACGTTGGTCGGCTAGGCCGGCCAGCGCGTGGATGTCGGCGCCAGCCACAAAAATGCTCTGCTTCGCGCTGGTGAGAATCAGCCCGCGCAACTCCGTCGCGTGTTCGATCCAGTCCAGGTGCGAGTCGAGTTCGAGCAACGTGTCGCGATCGAAGATGTTCGCGGAGGAATTGGGGCGGGCGAAGGTTAATGTGCAAATGCCTTCAGCGACCTCTCGCAGAATGTTTCGCGTCTGGCAGGGCGTCATGTCCTTACCGCGCCGTACCGGCGATTGATCTGCCATGTTCGCGGCGGGCTGAGGACTGTCCGCCGGGCCAGGAGTTTCCAAAGTTTTCATATTGTTCTTTCCAACCACAACGCCGCGCCCTGACCGCCGCCCACGCACAAGGAAACGAGGGCGCGACGGCCATGGCGCCGTTGCAGTTCTTTCAAGCTCGTCAAAATGAGCCGCGCTCCCGACGCCCCGACCGGATGGCCGAGAGCGATGGCGCCGCCGTTCACGTTGAGCTTGTCACGTGAAATTTTTCCGAGAGCTGTTTCCCGGTCGAGATATTGGCGGGCGAAATCTTGCGACTCCGCGTTCATCAGGCACGCCAGAGTTTGAGCGGCGAACGCTTCGTTGATTTCGATCAGGTCGGCGTCGTCCAGGCGAAGCGAACATTGCCGTTCGAGCTTGGCCATCGCGAAGAGCGGACCGAGACCCATGCGCTTCGGATCGCAACCAGCCACCGCGTAATCAACGAGCGCGCCAAGAGGAACTAACCCAAGCTCCCTGGCGCGCTCCACCTCCATGATCAAGAGAGCCACTGCACCGTCGGTAATCTGCGAAGAATTCCCGGCGGTTACGGTGCCAAATTTTTTGTCGAAGACGGGACGCAGTTTCGCGAGCGCCTCGGGCGATTGGTTTTCGCGCGGACCATTGTCGATGGTCACGGCGGACTTCACCTTTCCACCGGCGAGCACGGGACAAATTTCCTGGGCCAGCTTGCTTCGAGCGGCGACAGCACGTCGGTGAGATTCGAGAGCAAAGGCGTCTTGCTCCTCGCGGCTGATGTGCAACTCGCGCGCGAGCAGTTCGGCCGTGTCGCCCATGTTCATCCCGCAAACCGGATCGGTCAGGCCCAGTTGAAGCCCGATGCGCGGCTTGAAATCGCCGGGACGAA
>DATHKK010000238.1:0-5179 GCA_035489355.1 Candidatus Limnocylindria bacterium | reverse complement strand
TCACACACCAGTCACGAGCGGGAGCAGGCAGCCGTCATCGAACGCGCATTTAACAGCAAGTGAGGAATCTATGATTGTGGAAATCAAAGTCCCTTCGGTGGGCGAATCGATCACGGAGGTCACGATCGATTCATGGTCGAAGAAAGAAGGCGAAGCCATCGAGCGGGACAAAACCGTGGCGGTGCTTGAAAGCGAAAAGGCCACGGTCGAGTTGCCGGCGGAAGCTTCGGGCACGCTGACGAAAATTTTGAAAAAATCCGGCGACATCGCGCAAGTGGGCGAAACAATCGCCATCATCGACACCGATGCGAAACCGACGGTGAGCGCGACGCAACCCGCACCGCCGCCGAAGGAACAAAAGACCGCCGAACCGGCCAAGCCGAAAGCAGCGACACCAGTTCCGCCAAAATTGCCCGCGCCAGCAAAGGCTGCTCCGCCGAAGGCCGACGCGGCTGTGACGCCGCCGCCAGCCGAGCAACCGAAAGCAGAACCGGTGAAGGAAACGAAGGCCGCAACCGAAGAAGCGATCGCACCGCAAGCGGCCGCTGCTCCAGTAGAAGCCGGGCACGATGAAGAAATCGTGCCCATGACCCGCCTGCGCCGCACCATCGCGCGCCGGCTTGTGGAGGTGCAGCAAACGGCGGCGATGTTGACGACCTTCAACGAGATCGACATGTCGGGCGTCATCGCGCTGCGCAAGGAACACGGCGAAGCGTTCCAGCAGAAATACAACGTGAAGCTCGGCTTCATGTCGTTCTTCGTGAAGGCGGCCGTGGATGCGCTGAAACTGGTGCCGGAAGTGAATGCGGAAGTTCGCGGCGACGACATCGTTTACAAAAACCATTACGACATTGCGTTGGCGATTGGTGGCGGCAAGGGCTTGGTTGTTCCTGTGTTGCGCAACGCCGAGCGCTTGAGCTTTGCCGAAGTCGAAGTGGCCATCGGCGATTTCGCACGGCGGGCAAAGGACAACAAGTTGAAGCCGGAAGAGCTGCAAGGCGGCACCTTCACCATCACGAACGGCGGCATCTATGGTTCAATGTTGTCCACGCCGATTCTCAATCCACCGCAAAGCGGCATCCTCGGCATGCACAACATCCAGGAGCGCCCGGTCGCGCGCGAAGGCCAAGTGGTCATTCGCCCGATGATGTATGTGGCGCTGACTTACGATCATCGCCTCGTCGATGGCCGCGAGGCGGTGACATTCCTCAAGCGCATCAAGGAAGCGATCGAAGCGCCGGCGCGGATGTTGATCGAGATTTAGCAGCCCGTTGGAGAAAGCCGCTGCGCGGCGCGCCTCAAAGCGGAATCGCCTCATCCACCAGCATGATGGGAATTCGGCTGCGGATGGGATAAGCGACCTGTCGATCCTTGCGCACCAACGCGCCGTCCACTTTCTCGGTCACGACTTTGCCGGTGCGATTCTTCGCGGCACCGGCCGCGATGCGGCTGTTCAACTCGGCCACGAACGCGGCATCGGCCTCCCTGACGGGCTGATGCGTTTCGGGGCAGCAAAGGATTTGGAGGAGTCCAGGATCGATCAGGCTCATATTTTTACAGCTTTGATGGCGGCATCATACACTTCGCGCACTGGTACGTCGGCGCGCGCGGCGATTTGACGGCACGATTCGAATTCCGGCGAGGCTTGAATGACACGACCGTTCAACTTGCCCAGCTTGACGCTGACTTCGCCAAACTTCGTTTTCACCTTGATGGATTCGCGACGCAACTTGCGGCGTTCAGCAGTCGTGCGGCGCACGCCGAACGCCGTCGTCTCGCGCAAAATGATTTCCGAGAATTTATCGGCGTCACTCGTAGCACAAAGGACGGTCAGCAATACGCCGGGACGGTTCTTCTTCATCTGCACGGGCGTGTGGAAAACATCGAGCGCGCCTTTTCCCAACGCTTTCTCGACGAAGGCGCCGAGCAATTCCGCGTTGATGTCGTCCAGGTTGGTTTCCAGAACTGCGATGGTGTCCGTTTCCCAATCCAGTTCGCTGCCCTTCGCGGTCTTCGACTCTCCGAGCACCGCGCGCAAAACGTTCGGCCGTGTCTTGTTCTGGCGCGTGCCCTGGCCGTAGCCAATTTTTTCCACCGCGAGATTCTGCATCGGCCCAAAACTTTCCGCGAACTCCGCGAGGATCGCTGCGCCCGTTGGCGTGATGAGTTCGCCCGGTTCCTCGCATTGTTGAATCGACGTGTGCCGCATGCTGAGAATCTCCAGCGTG
Source organism: Candidatus Limnocylindria bacterium (assembly GCA_035489355.1). Taxonomy (GTDB): domain Bacteria; phylum Verrucomicrobiota; class Verrucomicrobiia; order Limisphaerales; family SIBH01; genus JANNGC01. Next base: position 2,951 of record DATHKK010000238.1, on the reverse strand, counting down.
GCTGGCGCGGGAATGGGAAACGTGCCGTGCGCGCAGCGAATCGTGCCTGTGCCTTCGATGGGATTCCCAGCGAACACCCGCGGTTTGCCGAGCATCTCCAGCGCGACGCAGGCGCCCACGATATCGACAATGGAATCCACCGCGCCGACTTCGTGAAAGTGAACCTCCTCCGGCGCGTGCCCGTGAATTTTCCCCTCGGCCAGCGCAACACGATGAAACACAGCGACGGATTTCTCCTTCACCCACGGCGAGAGTTTGCTGCGGTGAATGAGTTTCGAAATGTCAGCAAAGGTGCGTCCGTGCGCGTGCTCATGCTCATCCTCATGTGAATGAGCATGTTCATGTCCGTGGTGATGATGTTCTTCCACGAACCGCGTTTCGTACTTCTCCGTCTTGCTGCCGCGCTTGACCTTCAGCACGGCATGGAACTCGTGTGGTTCCGGCAACTCGCTCGTGGCTTCCAGATACGCGCCACTTTTCTTGAACTTGAACTCCTGTCGTTTTTTGCCTTCGCGCGTTGTTTCGAGGGTCACGTCTTTGTCCGCGAACGGCTTCGCCTCGTGCCCGTGCTCGTCAAAAAAATAGAGGCGGAACCGCGGCGGCACGTTCTTCTCGAACACGCTCAATTCCACGCGGCCTGATTTCAGAGCGATCAACGGCCCGCCGTGTGGTCCGTGCGATTCCCCCGCAAGATGATCGCGGTGTTCGTTACCCTGTTCGTGCGGATCCGAGCCATTGCCGTGGTCCTCATTCTCATGCGCATGCGAATGACGGTGGGAGTGTTCGTGCTGGTGCTTTATGTTGCCATGACTGTGTTCGTGCTGGTGGGCGTGTTCGGACGCGACACGCACATCGAACTTCGTCCCCGCAACCGCTCCCCTCTCCTGCCGCGAAACATGCAGATGATATTCGCCCAGTCCCAGCTTCTCCAATTCGTGCTCGAAGTCGTGCGCGTCCACACCGAGGTCAAGCATTGCGCCAATGAACATGTCGCCGCTGATACCGCTGAAGATATCCAGATAAAGAGTTTTCATTTCTTGTAGCGGCGTGTCTGTGACCGCCGCTGACTGTTGCCACTCATCAGTGCCAAGCGGTCATAGACCGCCACCACACAGCGCATTGATCTGGCTCGCCGCGTAGCCTGCGCCAAATCCGTTATCGATGTTCACCACCGTCACGCCGCTACCGCAACTGTTCAGCATCGCGAGCAACGCCGCCAGCCCGCCGAAGCTCGCGCCGTAACCAATGCTCGTCGGCACCGCGATGACGGGTCGCGCGACGAGTCCGGCCACGACGCTCGGCAAGGCGCCTTCCATCCCGGCGACGGCGACAACGACGTTCGCGCGCTGAATCTCAGGCAGGCGACGCAACAAACGGTGCAATCCTGCGACCCCCACGTCGAAAATGCGCTCGACGTTGTTGCCCATGATCTCCGCGGTCACGGCTGCTTCTTCGGCCACGGGCAAATCACTCGTGCCGGCGCAAATCACCGCGATGACGCCCGGACGTTTCTGTCGCGGCTTGCTTTCAATGGTGATGCACCGGGCCGCTTCGTGAAAGACCGTGCGCCGAAATTTTTTCTTCATCGCGCGCGCGTGCTCCGGAGTGATTCGCGTCACGAGCACGTGCTGTTCGCGCTCCACGAGCTTCGTCGCGATCGCTACCACCTGCGACGGTGACTTGCCCGCCCCGAAAATCACTTCTGGAAAATTCTTGCGCAGTGAGCGGTGTAAATCAACCTGCGCGAAGCCCAGATCCGCGACTGGCGCCGCCTGGAACGCGCGCATGACTTCATCGGTGGAAGTTTTGCCGGCGCGGAATTTCTCCAACAGTTGTTTGGCTTCACTGGCGGTCATGGCGCGGAGCATGGCGAGTTGGCGGAATCGATTTCAACCCTGGATGAATCAACGAGCGCGATTGAAGTGCCGGCGCGGCAATCCATCTCAACTCACCGCTTCGCCCGTCACAATTTTTTCTCCTCCGCCCTGACTGCGCGCGACACGGCTGCGTTTCGCCTCGACCTTGATGTAATGAAGAATCACGGGCGCAAGAATCATTCCCGGGATGCCCATCAACTTTTCGCCGAGCACGAGACCGATGAGCGTCAGCCACATGGGATTGCGAATGCGGTCGCCGATGATCTTGCTGTTCAAAAAATATTCGAGCTTGTGCAGCACGACGAGAAACACGAGCGACGCCAGCGCCATGTTCGGCGAGACAGTGAAACCGACGCCGACGATGAGCGTGTTGCTGATGAGATTGCCAATGATCGGCACCAGCCCGCACAGAAAGGTGACGCCCACCAGGACTTTGGCATAAGGCAGATCATTCCAGAACAGAAACCCCGCCGTGAGCACGGTGTTGATTGCGGAGATGGCGATTTGCGCGCCCATCACCGTGGCGAAGCTTTCGTAAAAGGTGGCGAAGCGCTGGGCGATCTCAGTGGCGGTAATGGTGTAAAGATTGTTGGTCTGCGCGGGCTTGTCGGTTTCGAGATCAAAACGCGAATTGATGAAAAGACTGATCGCAACGACGACGCCGATGATGATGGCCGCGAGTTGAATAATCGCCACGCCGGCATACTTCCCGATGCCGTCGATTTCCTTTTTGACCGTGTTGATCGCCAACGCCTTCAGGCTGGCGTAATCGGTGAAGGGAAGCTCAATGCCTTTCTCTTCCGTCCATTGAAGCACCACCGGGATTGTCTTTTCGGCGATTTCGGGAATCGCCTTATAGGAATGTTGGACGAAGAAATAAAATCCGACGCCCACTCCCGTCAGCAGAATCAGGAACAACGCCACGGAAAGCCATTTGCGTCCGCCGAAGGCAAGCATGTGCAGCGCGAAGAAACAGAAGAGCACCGTGACCAGCGGCGTCGCGAGGTGCAACCAGCCCGCCGCGATGATCAGCAGCGCGATGAAGCCATACGACATGCGTGTCGGCAAACTCAT